>NZ_JADEXN010000380.1 GCF_015207075.1 Zarconia navalis LEGE 11467 | reverse complement strand
AACGCCTCGGGGTCGATATTATTCGGGGTTGGGGTAAAGTTGCCGCCCCTCAAAAAGTGACGGTGGAAACCCCTGAGGGCGAAAAAACCATCACCGCCAATCACATCATTCTCGCCCCCGGTTCGATTCCCTTCGTCCCCCCCGGCATTGAGATTGACGGCAAAACCGTCTTTACCAGCGACGATGCCCTGAAGTTGGAAACTCTACCCCCCTGGGTGGCGATTATCGGTAGCGGTTACATCGGCTTGGAGTTTGCCGATGTTTACTCCGCCCTAGGGTGCGAAATCACCACCATCGAAGCCCTCGACACCCTGATGCCCACCTTCGATCCCGATATTGCCAAGATTGCCAAGCGGGTTCTCCTCGATTCCCGCGATATCGAAGCCCATGCGGGGGTCCTGGCGCAGAAAGTCACCCCCGGCCATCCGGTGACGATCGAACTTGCAGATATGAAAACCCGCGAAGTGGTCGATGTGTTGGAAGTAGATGCTTGTTTGGTGGCCACTGGACGCATTCCCCATACCGAGAATTTGAATTTAGCGGCGGTGGGGGTAGAGACCGATCGCCGAGGCTTTATCCCCGTAGACGACAATCTGGCGGTAGTAGCAAACGGTGAACCGATGCCAAATTTGTGGGCGATCGGGGATGCCACAGGTAAAATGATGCTGGCCCACGTGGCCTCTGCCCAAGGCGTGGCGGTCGTCGAAACCATTTGCGGTCGTCCCCGGCAAGTAGACTATCGCAGCATCCCGGCAGCGGCATTTACCCACCCGGAAATTAGCTTTGTCGGGTTGACAGAACCCCAAGCCAAAGAGTTGGGAGAAACGGAAGGATTTGAGGTCGCCACGGCGCGAACCTACTTTAAAGCCAATTCTAAAGCTCTGGCGGAGAAAGAGACGGACGGTTTGGCGAAGCTGGTTTACCGTCAGGATACTGGGGAACTACTGGGGGCGCACATCATCGGTATCCACGCCGCCGATTTGATTCAGGAAGCGGCCAACGCGATCGCCGATCGACAATCGGTGAACGATTTGGCCTTCAACGTCCACACCCACCCCACTCTCTCAGAGGTGTTAGACGAGGCATACAAGCGCGCGTTAGCCCCCCACTAGGGAAGGCGATCGAAGACGATCGTTTCGGTCGGGGCGCAAGCATTCGGGTGATTTCTCCAGTCGAGAGGGAAATTTTAGATATCCCAATGCCTGCGCCCTCGACTGTGAGAATTGAGGGGTTTTGGATGTTTCGGCAACTCCAAAAAATCATCGATAACTTTTCTAAAGTTACCGATGATTTTTTGATAAATAGGAAGTGAAATCTTAGCCGAGTAGATATCTTGGGGGAAGTGTCGATCGTCTTTTTCCCCTTTGAACTCAGGGTTCAACCGCCACAAAAAGTAGAAGCGATCTTGCCGATCGTAGCAGTATTTTCTAAAAGCATCGTAGCCTTCTATATTCAGAAATCCGTAATCTTTTGTTGTCTTTAACTCGAACTACTCAAATTGTTCTTATTCAAAAAGAGAAAACAAGGTTTTTCAGAGAGATTTATCCAAAACATACTTATTTCTAGATGTTATTAAAGCTTCAAGAAAAGAACAGGTTTCGTCAAAAATATTGGGTCTTCATATATCGCCTAAAAAATTACCCGACAGCCAAATTCTACAGTAACCATAAGGAAGAATCGGGACCACCTCTAAAATTGAATATTAAATTCCAAATATTTCTTGATTTCCAATTATATTTAGACTCATTAAATAATAAATAATACGCCAGTTTACTATTAAGCTAATGTATGCTATGAATCAGCGCACTTTGGCGATCGATCTGAGCTTACGACTTTGTAAGTGACGATCGTAGATTCTCTAGCTCTGACGAGAAACTCTTCAAAAACTCTTCCGAGTAAAGCCGATCGCTAAAATTAGGCAAAAGTATATTCACGATTTTCTTAGCCGTACGATCGGATATTGGTAAAGCGATGAAGATACGATCGTGCATAAAATAGATCGATCGTATCCTAACTATCTCTAGGAATGTCCGTTAAAATCTGGGCAACAGCACTCATTGGGTAGCGAGATGAATTTGGAAGAAGCGCTTTTGGTGGCTAATGCTGCGGTCTTCGATCGATTCGGCAAACGACTCAACGACGTGGAAACGGCGATCGTTCGCGGTGCTTGGGAAAGTCAAACCTACATCCAAATTGCCGAAGCGTCGGGGTATTCTATTAGCTACATTACCCGCGACGTGGGGCCGAAGCTGTGGAAAATGCTGAGTGAAGCCCTTGGAGAACGGGTAAGTAAAACCAGCTTTCGGGCGGCGCTGGAACGGAAATGGCAACAGCAAACCCCTCAGACACCAACCGCCCAGCCAGAAGACGATCGAGCCACCGATTCGCAAAAGACTCCTCAAGATTCCCCCGTACAGCTCGAAACTCAAACGGACTGGGGAGAGGCGATCGATGTCAGTCGGTTCTACGGACGGGGGGAAGAATTAGCCACCCTAGAACGCTGGATTATCGGAGATCGCTGCCGGTTGGTGGCACTCTTGGGTATGGGGGGAATTGGCAAAACTTCTCTTTCCGTAAAACTCGCCCAGCAGCTTCAAGGGGACTTTGAATGCGTCATTTGGCGATCGCTCCGAAATGCTCCCACTCTCGAAACCCTCCTGGGGGAGTTGGTGCCGTTCGTGTCCGAGCAAGAGGACACCCAACCGGAACTCAAACCCTTGATGGCCCAGTTGCGTGCGAGGCGATGTTTGTTGGTTTTGGATAATGCGGAAACCCTCTTGGAAGCGGGATGTGCCGGACAGTATCGAGTCGGTTACGAAGCCTATGGCGAGTTACTGCGGTTGGTGGGAGAAACGGCGCACCAGAGTTGCGTCATCCTCACCAGTCGAGAAAAACCCGCCGATATTGCGGCTCTCGAAGGGATGGAGTTAGCGGTGCGATCGCTTTCGGTACGGGGTCTACAAGCCCAAGCTGAGGTACTGTTGCTCTTGAGCGAACTGACCGGTGACGATCTTCAAAAACAGCAACTCCTGGAACATTACGGCGGCAATCCTTTAGCACTGAAAATTGTTTCAACTTCGATTCAAGAACTCTTTGATGGGGATATTGGTGAGTTTCTTTCTCAAAATGCCGGGGTTTTTAATAGTATTCGCCGCCTGCTCGATCGGCAGTTCGATCGCCTCAGCGCCCTAGAACAAAACTTGATGTATTGGCTGGCGATCGATCGGGAATGGGCGAAAATTTCCGAGCTGGCTGCGGATATAATTCCGAGCGTCTCTCGTTCTAAATTATTAGGGGCGCTCGAATCTTTAAGTTGGCGATCGCTCATCGAGAAACAAACGGGAAAATATACTCAGCAACCGGTGGTGATGGGATATACTACCGATCGACTCGTTGAAAAAGTCAGTCACGAGATTATTACCGGCGAAATTTCATTATTAAATTGTCATGCTTTACTCAAAGCATCAGAAAAAGATTATATTCGAGAATCTCAGAACGAGTGTATTTTAAAACCCATCCTCGCTCAAATCTTATTCGATCTCCATACTCATAAAAATATCGAATCTCAAATTTCCAAAATCATTAAAAAACTCCAAAAAAGCTATTCAAAAGAACCGGGATATACGGGAGGAAACCTACTTAATTTACTCGTTCAACTGCAAACAGATTTGAGCGGTTACGATTTCTCCAATCTCACTCTCTGGCAAGCTGACTTACGCGAAGTCAACTTACAAAATTGCAATTTTGCCGGTGCGGATTTAGGCAAATCGGTACTAACAGAAACCTTGGGAATTCCGTTAACCGTTGCTTTTAGTCCCGATGGAGAATGTCTGGCGACGGGGGATGCCGATCGCGAAATCGTTTTGTGGAGTCCGATCGACGGGCAAAAACGGTTAACCTGCAAGGGACACAGCAGTTGGGTGTGGTCGGTGGCATGGAGTCGGGACGGTCGCATCCTTGCTAGCGGCAGTGAAGATCGCACCGTAAAACTCTGGGATGCTCGAACGGGTAATCTATTAAACACCCTGCACGGACATACCAATCCAATTTGGTCGGTAGCATGGAGTCCCGATGGCAAAACCCTCGCTAGCAGCAGCGAAGATCGCACCATTAAACTCTGGGATATCCCTACGGGAAAAATGCTGCAAACTTTACTCGGACACGAGGGTTGGGTGCGCTCGGTCGCATGGAGTCCCGACGGAAAAACTCTTGCTAGCGGTAGCGAAGATCGCACTGTTAAGTTATGGAACCTCGATAGCGGTCGATGCTACAAAATCCTTCAAGGTCATACCAATTGGGTGCGTTCGGTCGCCTTCTCCCCCGATGGCAATACCCTCGCCAGTGCCAGTGGCGACCACACGATCAAATTCTGGGATACCCAGAGCAGTCAATGTTATAAAACCCTTCAAGGACACAACAATCGCGTCTGGTCGATCGCATGGAGTCCCGACGGAAAAACTCTTGTCGGAGGTTACGACGATCGTACCGTCAAGTTGTGGAATGTAGAGGAAACGCAAATCGATCGAACTTGGTGGGGACACGCTAATTGGGTCTGTACCGTCGCTTGGAGTGCCGACGGCAATACCCTCGCTAGTGGTAGCAGCGATCGCACCATTAAGGTGTGGGATGTTCGCACGGGTCAAGTTTGCCGCACTTTGCAAGGCCATACGAGTCGGGTTTTATCTCTCGCTTTTAGCCCTGACAATCGCACTTTAGTCAGCAGCAGTTACGATCGGACTGTCAAGTTATGGAATACCCATACGGGTGAGTGTATCCGTACCATTGAGGGACAGACCGATTTTGTGTGGACGGTGGCGCTGAGTCGGGACGGTCAAACCATTGCTAGTAGCAGCGGAGATCGGACTGTCAAATTATGGGATACCCGCACGGGGGAATGTATTCGGACTCTCGAAGGTCATACCAATCTGGTGTGGGCGGTAGTATTTTCCCCCGACGGTAATACCCTCGCCAGTGGTAGCGACGATCTGAGTGTCAAGTTATGGAATATCCATACGGGTGAATGTATCCAGACCTTAGAAGGTCATACCAACCGGGTGTGGACGGTTGCGTTCTCCCCCGATGGTAATACTCTCGCTAGTGGTAGCAGCGATCGGACTGTCAAGCTATGGGACGTTATCACCGGACAATGTATCCAGACCTTAGAAGGTCATACCAATCTGGTATGGACTGTAGCGTTTTCCCCCGATGGCAATACTCTCGCTAGTGGTAGCCAAGATGAGACGATCGAGCTTTGGGATGTTCAAACGGGAAAGAGGCTAAAAATGCTTAGGGCCGCTCGACCTTATGAGGGAATGAACGTAAGCGGAGTAACAGGTTTAACAGAACCTCAAACAGCAACTTTAAAGGCTTTGGGTGCAATCGAGGTTCTATAGGTATAGATAAATCGAAAACAAAAAGGCTTCTTTCGATTGAAAGAAGCCTCTTGTAAGATTGAACCTGGCACTGAGCTATTTTCCCAGAGGGCTACCCCCCAAGTATCTTCGCCGCTGAAACGTTTCACCTC
>NZ_JADEXN010000379.1 GCF_015207075.1 Zarconia navalis LEGE 11467 | reverse complement strand
GCATACACCCATGGGAGAGACACCTTTCGAGTTGCCCTTGGTGGGTCAGTACAATTTGGAAAATATGCTCGCAGCGGTGGGGGCGGCGTTGCATTTGGGGGTAGACTTAGGAGCGATCGTGGCGGCCCTGCCGGAGTTTCCCGGCGTTCCGGGGCGGATGGAACGGGTGTGGGTGAGTCCCGACCAAGATATTAGCGCCATTGTCGATTACGCCCATACACCGGATAGTTTGAAGAATTTACTCGAGGCGGCGCGTCCGTTTATTTCCGGGAAAACCATCTGTGTTTTCGGCTGCGGGGGCGATCGAGATCGCACCAAACGCCCCCTGATGGGAAAATTTGCCGCAGAACTGGCCGATGTGGCTGTTGTGACTTCCGATAATCCACGCACGGAAGATCCCGATCGCATTTTGGAAGATGTCTTGGTGGGGATACCGGACTCGGTGGAACCGATGGTGATTGCCGATCGCGCCGAAGCCATCCGCACGGCGATTTTACAAGCTCGACCGGGGGATGGGGTGCTCATCGCCGGGAAGGGACACGAGGACTATCAAATTTTGGGAACGGAGAAGATTCACTTCGACGATCGCGAACAGGCCAGGGCGGCGTTATTCGAGCGGTTGTCGGGGCGATCGTAAGCTGTCACGATCGCCAACAGCTCAAAGCGGTGATTGGGGCGATCGTGACCAAGTCTGAAATATTGTCACCCAGGAGATCGACGGATCGTTGCATTATGATTTGCGATCGCCATCGCCGTCCTCAGGGGGAAAAGGATATGAAGTCAATTCCCCTTCAAATTCAGATTCCCGGCGGCGACGGGAGATTTCGGGATATCCCTCATCGTCGCCCAAATCGTCGTTCAAACTATAGGGGGTGGAGAAATCTACGATATCATCTCGAAATCGATCGACCCGGCGATGGGGTGGAGAAACCCGCGACGATCGATTCCAGTTTTTCCAAGCCGCTTTCACTCCCACAAAAACGCTGCGGGTGGTGGCTTGCACTTGGCGAGTTTGTTTTTTGACTCGGGTGACACTTTGGTTGACTTGCTGTACTGCTTCCCCCGCACTTTTCACCCCATCGCTGACATCCTCCGTCAGTTCTGTAATTTCGAGTCCGGTGAGGCGAATGGCTTCGAGGGTGGGAGGCAGTTCCCGCGAGAGAGTATCGGCGAGTTTTTCGACACTGCGAGCAGCTCGTTGCAATTCTCGCACGGCAGGAATCAGAGCAGCCAACACCATCACGAGGCTCAGTGCCACGAGTCCGAGGGAAACGCCTAGCCAAAAAATGGGATCGGTCACGGGAAGATATTGCGGGAGGCTGGGGTAAGGGGGATAGAAGGAGCAAGGAATGTAGAGGACACAAAGCCTCTGAAATCTTGTGGATCTGTCCTCAATGAGTCTCCTCGATCGCAAATAGGATACATCTGTAGGGTTAAGGGCATCTATGCTCTCAAATATCTAAAGGACGCGATCGTTGACTGGGGATTGGATTTGAGTATCCGATCGACTCAGAACTTGATGTTCTTCCTGAGAAGCTTCAACTCCAGCAGCGATCGCGTCTCGAAGCCGATCGAGGGTTTCCCCCCAACTCCGAACGGCAGTTGTCGAAAGGCGATCGGCATGCAGTCCGACACTGGTGGCGAGATCTTCAGCCAGTTCCGGCAGCGCTTCGGCTGATTTTTTCAGGGTCTGTCGCGTCTGGCGACCGGTGCGAGGGGCAAACAGCAAGCCCCCGATCGCTCCGATCGCGGTTCCCAGTAGCATTCCGCCCACGAATGCGCCCGTACGGTTCTTTGACATTGCTCTCGATCGTTCCTTATAAACCAATTCTATCCAACGTACCTTCAAAGCTCTTTTAGAGAACTTTGAAGGCGTGAAACCTCTTTCATCCTCCGACGTTGCCAGATCCGCTTACCAAAATAGACTAGCGCCAGAACCTTGCGGACTCGCCGCATTTGCAGTTCCAACTGCCGGTACTGATGGCGGAACTGTCGCGTTCCCATCTGTCCCGAAAGAATGAAGTCGGGAGCATTGTGGAGAATGTAGCGGGTATTGCGTTCGACATCAAGCAGTACATCTGCAACCCGCGCTAAGGTTCGCCGCAGTTTCAATACCCGCCAAGTGGCGTAAAAACAAACCAGTGCCACCAAGGCATTCGCGATTAAAACAGCGGTTAGCATCGTTCGAGGGGGTTGAGGTAGAGTGATGAGTGCTGCAAGAGTTTTGACATAGCATCTCGATCGCCGAGCGGAGAGGGGGGGTTGGCATCATCCTACCCGATCGCTCCGGTTTACGAGTGGGATTGGTCAGTCGATCTCAACATTCCTTTGGAACTGGGAATCGTACTGGCGCGTCGGGGATCGATTTCTGTTGCCATCCGCAGGGATCTCGCGAAAGCTTTGAAGGTCGCTTCGATAATATGGTGGGAGTTAATCCCGTCCAACTGGCGAACGTGCAAGGTCATTTGAGCGTGATTGACGATCGCCACAAAAAACTCTCGCACCAACTGGGTATCGTAAGTTCCCACGCGCTGGGTGGGAATCTCTAAACCGTAGCTGAGGTGGGGACGACCGGAAAAATCCAGCGACACTTGAATCAATGCCTCATCCAGGGGAGCGATAAAATGCCCGAAGCGGACGATACCTTTAAAATCTCCCAAGGCTTGTCCCAAGGTAATCCCTACATCTTCGTTGGTGTGGTGGTCGTCAATCTCCAAATCTCCCGTGGCCCGCACGTCCAAATCGATCAGTCCGTGGGAAGAGATTTGGTGCAACATGTGATCGAGGAAAGGAATCCCCGTCTCGGCCGTGCAATTGCCCGTACCGTCGAGGTCTACACTCACTTTTACGTCAGTTTCCCCGGTGGTGCGGCACACGGAAGCCGCTCGAGTCAGTGACGCTGGGCTGGTACTTAGAGGGCTAGTGGAGGGGCGATCTGTAGTTTGCATGGGTTCGGGAACACCAGGAATGGATTGTATCTAGACTCTTGAACCCGATCGACTTCATTCCCATTTGGGAGGATTTGGGCAATGCGATCGCAGCTCGGGCAAGATGTGCGTTTCTCGATTTTAGGTCAATTGCGATCGCCCAGGTTGCATCATTATATTCACGACCTGGAGAAACCCATATATTAAGTTGACCTAGCAAAGCGTTCGAGGCATTGTAGAGGCGAGAGTTTTTGTTCGCAGCATTTCTAAGATTGAAGTGGTATCTATTCGGAAAATGCCCGCTCTCACCGAAATTTTCAAATCTCTCAATCTTATACCCCATCGAAATTTTAAGATTTTATTCTTTCTCTTTTATTAGTCCAACAGGTGCTTATGACTCGTCCCACCGCCACGTTGCTAATTTCCTGTCCCGATCGTCAGGGACTTGTGGCCACAATTGCCAATTTTATCTATTCCTATGGTGGCAATATCGTCCACGCCGACCAACATACAGACTTCGAAAGAGGGGTTTTTTTGAGTCGGGTGGAGTGGCAACTTGATGGATTCAACCTCCCCCGCGAGATAATCGCCCCGGCTTTCGAGGCGATCGCTTTTCCCCTCGAAGCCAACTGGGAAGTGCATTTCTCTGATGAGATACCCCGTCTGGCCATTTGGGTGACCCAACAAGACCATTGCCTGCTCGATTTGCTGTGGCGGCAGCGGGCTAAAGAACTACCCGCCGAAATTCCCCTCATTCTCAGCAATCACGAAACATTACGCCCCATTGCCGAGCGCTTCGGCATCGACTATCACCACATCCCGATTTCCAGCCAGACCAAAGCCGAGTCCGAAGCCCGACAACTGGACTTGTTACAAGAATACAACATCGATTTGGCGGTACTGGCAAAGTACATGCAGATTCTGAGTACTGACTTTATCGATCGATTTCCCAAAATTATCAATATCCATCACTCTTTCCTCCCGGCATTTCCCGGTGCGCGTCCCTACCATCGCGCTCATAAGCGGGGGGTAAAAATTATCGGCGCAACGGCTCACTATGCCACTGTCGATCTCGATGAAGGTCCGATCGTCGAGCAGGATGTGGTGCGCGTCAGTCATCGGGACGAGGTTGCCGATTTGATTCGCAAGGGGAAAGATTTGGAACGGATGGTACTCGCGAGAGCCGTGCGCTTGCACTTGCAACATCGGGTGTTGGTATATGGCAATCGAACCGTGGTTTTTTCCTGAGCTTGGCTATGTGATGTTAGACATTCGGAAATAACCCGATCGAGACTGTGGTTATCGTTGAAAGATCCACCATCTCCAAGATTCTCGATCGCACGTTATGCTCCAATTTCAAAACTTGAAAGCACGAAATACTTTCGCCCTCATCATTTTGATTTTTAGCAGTTTTGGACTCTACGTTCAATTAAGCCGTTTTGGTTATACTGTTCCCCTTCATTTAATTCCCGATGTTTTTTGTCTGAAGGGTTGCTCTTCTTCAGAACCTTTGCATCCAGTCACCCCAGACGATACGTTTTTAGACGATCGAGGTGCTGTTTCTAAACTTTTTAATTCAGAGAACTTTGATGAAAACAAAGTGTCGGTTTTAGTCGAAAAATCGAAATTCAAACTAACCGTTTTCTTCGACGGTGAGCCGATTCGATCTTACCCGATGGTGTTGGGGGGAAACCCGAGTGGCGACAAAAGCAAAGAAGGCGATCGCAAAACTCCTGAAGGCATTTTCTCCATTCAAGATATGTACCCTCACCCAGAATGGTCGATATTTTTCTGGCTCGATTATCCGACCCCAGAATCTTGGCGCAAACATCTAAAAGCGAAGTGGAATGGTGAGATTGGCTGGTTCGATCGCGTGGGGAGCGAAATAGGAATTCACGGCGTACCTGCGGGCGCTGACAGTTGGATCGATGCAGGCACGAACTGGACTTGGGGATGTGTCTCGCTCAAAAACGAAGATATCGAAGAACTCGATCGAATCGTACAGGTAGGAACCTTGGTTGAAATTATTCCCTGATTTGGGTTAAGACACTGTGTCTAAAGAAGATATCTGCTAGAAAATTAGTCCGCGCTTACAGGTTTCGTGTCAGGAGAATTCTCAAGAAATGAGAAAAAAAACGATCGGTTTGCTGTTCGCATTCGGGATTAATCTTCTCGGTGCGATCGCCATCCCTAAATCCGCCCAAGCCGACGATCCGAACTACGTCCTCGCTATCAGTTGGCAGCCGGGTTTTTGCGAGACTCGACCGAATCTACCCGAATGCGAAAGCCAAACTGGCGATCGATTTGATGCTACCCACTTTTCCATTCACGGATTGTGGCCGCAACCTCGCAATAACACTTACTGTAATGTTTCCCGAGCGATCGAACAAACCGATCGCGACAGGCGATGGCTGGATTTACCCGAACTAGATCTAAGTGCTGGCACCCGGCGCGAGTTACAAGCCAAGATGCCGGGATATCAATCGGGACTCCATCGCCACGAGTGGTACAAACACGGTACCTGTTACTCAGCAACCCCGGAAGAATATTATCGAGAGACGATCGCCCTGCTCGATGGCTTGAATGCTTCTCCCGTAAGCG
>NZ_JADEXN010000378.1 GCF_015207075.1 Zarconia navalis LEGE 11467 | reverse complement strand
GGCGTGAGTTCCGAGGGATCTGAAGCTTCGTTGTCCAATGGATGGAACGTCCTATCAAAATTGTGGCATACCGCCGCGAGGAGCGTCTGAGTACTGTAGGACTCAGGTTGCGGAGAAATTGCCCGAGGATATCATTCCCGGAGTGGACTTATCGGCATCCGTTCGAGGAATGCTGACGTGGTTAGGACATTACGGTCGAACGATTCGCCAATACTCGCACCCCACACTCTCTCCTAAGTTCTAAAATACTTTGGCGTAAGCTATCCAGGTTTCAATTCGATCGAACCCCACCGATTCGTACAACCGCAGCGCCCCAGATGGGTTCTGAGAATCCACGCCGAGTTTTGCCGTCTCCACCCCGGCATCTCGCAATCCCTGCAAACCCGATAGCAACATAGCTCGTCCGAGTCCTCGCTTGCGGAAACCGCGCCGCGTCCCCAACACTTCGATCCCTCCTTCGTTGCGCTCGTATCGCTGGTTGGCGTCAGAATCGATCGCCGCGTAGCAGAAGGTGGCAAAGGTGCCATCCGGGGCGATGGCGACTAAGTCTAACTCCGGACGATAATCTGGGTGGCGGTTAAAATATTCGAGCTGTTCGACCGTCAGATCTGAGTGGTTCCAGTGGTCGATGAAAGACTGGTTGAACATCTCGACATAGGCCGGAGCATTTTGTTGCATGTGCGCCTGGTGGAGTCGAAAACCGGCGGGAAACTCTGGTGTCTGAATCGGTTCCGATAGCGATCTCGCCATGGTGAAGAAGTAGCGCGCTGGGGTAAAATCGCAACCTTCGAGAAATGTCTGTCGTTCGGTTTGTGTATCGCGACAACCGCAGTGCAGTGAGACCCGGATACCCCGTTCTCGGGCAACTTCTCGGATGCGCGCTTCCCCCCAAGCAACAATCTCGGATTCGATCGACCCATTTCGATTTTCGGGATGAACGTAAAACCATAACGATCCGGCAATATCTTCACCAGATTCGGGAATCCACAGACTGCCGTAGCCGAGAAGTTGGTTGTCGCTATCGTGCCAAAGACGAAAATCTCGGACTTTATCCCGTCCGGGAGTTTCGATTCGGCGTCGCAGTTCGGTCGCCGAAGTGGCAGAGTCCGTGCGATCGACCCCGTCGCAGGTATTAATCAGTTCGACGATCGCATGGAGATCGGTTTCTCCGGCATAAGGACGTTGGGTTCGGGTTAGCATAACCATGCTTATCAACTCGACATGTTACATTTATACTACATAAGTCGAAAAGGTCAACCCAAGCGTCAAAATGAATCCCGATCGCCGCGTTAAAATTAGTAAATATCTCAGTTACCACCTGCGCCACCATCCCGATCGAATCGGGCTAACCTTGCGCTCTGGCGGTTGGGTGGAAGTAGAAACACTCCTAATAGCAGCCAAAAAGCACCAGTTTCCCATCCGAGATTGGGAGTTACGCGAGGTCGTCGCCACCAACGACAAACAGCGTTTTTCCTTCAATGAAATGGGTACGTGCATTCGGGCCAATCAAGGACACAGTATCAAAGTGGATTTGCAGCTCGAATCCACCGTTCCCCCAGATTGCCTGTATCACGGAACTCATCCCAAAGCGCTAGAATCGATCTTGCACGAAGGGTTGCGGAAAATGGCGCGACATCACGTTCATCTGTCCGCAGAGATCGAAACCGCACGCCAGGTGGGACGGCGACGGGGAAAACCGATCGTATTGGAGATCGATGCGATTGCTATGCATCGCCAAGGTCATCAGTTCTTTCGATCGCAAAATGGGGTTTGGTTGGTCGATCGAGTTCCGCCAGAATTTCTCCGAGAATCTGTCGAAAAATCTGAAAACCGTTAAATCGAGCGAGTTCAATTCACCGAAATCAAATCGTCAAGAGAAACTTCAGTACTCGATATCTCGTCCGAATACTTAGAATCCATTCCTCGATCGCGCTTACCGATGCCGTCGATCTTTAAAGACTAATTAAGGGGAATGCGATGACCTTCGAGCTAACCGTCACAGAGGTTGCAGACAACGGAGATATTGAATACGAACTCTATTGCACTCAGGTTGATGTCGTGGGTGGAGCACCGGACGTTCGCGACATCGTCCAAGCTCAACTACAAAGCTTGGTGGGTACTGGCGGTACGTTTACCATCGATAATCGAGGTCACGTTCGATCGGCAAATATGGTATTACCCGAAAATGCCGCACCGGCACTCCAACAAGTCTTCGAGCAACTGTCGAGTTCCTTCGAGCAACTTTCAACGCCATTACCCGAAGAAGCCGTAGGAATTGGCGCACAGTGGAGCCTCGTCCAAAATATTAATGTCACCGCTATTGACTTGACTCAAAATGTCACCTACGAGTTAGTGCAGTTACAAGACAATGTAGCGACCTTTAACATCGAGGTGGAACAATTCGCCGAATCCCAGCCGATCGTTTCGCCGGAACTGCCCCCTGGCGTGACGACAACGTTGAATTCTATGGATTCTAAAGGGGTGGGACAAGTGACGATGCAGCTCGATCGACTAATGCCCGTTCGCAGCAATCTATCCTTGCAAACCAATACAGTAACAAGTGTGCGGGAAGCGGGTGTGCCCGAAGAAACCCTAGTCAATTCGATGATGACGATGCAAATGGATGTGGAATCCCAGTAATATCGGGTTCGGTTAAATACTGATAATTTCTCGTGAGGGGGTAGAGGAAGCAGAGAGAGTCCATTGACAGTTGTAAACGAAAAATTGGTGATTCTCTCTTGTCTTCTCCGTCTCCCCCAGCAACGCCTGCTTCTCCAGCTCGCTTTCACCATGTCCGCCCCTAGTGTGGTGGTTGCGATCGCTCTGCTTGAAAAGACTTCGTTTTTTCAACGGTCAATCCAATTTCTTGTCCGTAAGAAAGTTCGAGGGTATGACCGTCGGGATCTCGCAAAAATGCCCAATATCCGACGGGAGGACCAGAATTTTGAGGCCCTTGAAGGAGTATCCCTTCATGCCGCGCCCGATCGCACAAAGCATCCATCGATTCGCGACTCTCGCAACCCACCCCCAAATGAGCAAAGGGTGATAGCGTTGGATGTACTGAGTCCGTCTGAATCAAAACGATTGCGAAGGGACGAGTTCCATCGCACAACCACACGACTGCCACCCCGGATTCTGTATCCACGCGCCGATGGATCGCTTGCATTCGGGCATAGGTCGAGTAGAACTCGATACTTCGCTCTACATCTAATACCGGCAGCGCAATGTGAGTTAGCCCAAGATCGATAGTCACGGTAATGTATATTTTGCTACATTCTTATTTTCTCAGAACTTCTCTCGATCGCCCCATCGAGTTGAATCGCCCTTGGTTTTGTTGACCGTCTCGACTCCCAACTCGCTCTTAGGGAATCAGCAAATCTTGATGGGGACCGGGTTTGCTGCGCAGAGTTTCGGGAGAACCTTGGAGAACGAGCTGTCCGCGATCGAGAACGACGATCCAATCGGCGCGATTAATCACGCGGGGACGGTGGCTGATCAAGAGTGTCGTCATTCCCCGACGGTGATGTAACAAACGATCGAGGACTTCAGCTTCGCTACGAGGATCGAGTCCGGAGGTGGATTCATCTAAAATCAACATCGGCGGCCGATCGACGATCGCCCGCGCGATCGCCAAACGCTGTCGCTGTCCCCCCGACAGGTTCGCCCCAAACTCGCCCAAAATGGTTTGATAGCGATCGGGAAGCCCCGCGATAAATTCATCGGCCCCAGTAATCTGACAAGCTTTGACGATCGCATCGAACTCGATATTGGGATTGCCCAATCGGAAATTCTCAATAATCGATCGACTCCAAAAATGAGCATCCTGAGGCACCAAAATCGCTTGTTGGCGCAGGCAGTTCAGATCCAAATCGGCAAGATTGTACCCGCCAATTTGAATATTGCCCGACTCCACCGGATACAACCCCGCCAGTAATTTTGCCAGGGTGCTTTTGCCGCAACCGGATACCCCAATCAACGCGATGGTTTGTCCCCCTTGCAATGTCAACGAAAAGCGATCGAGCAAATCTACTTTCCCCGGATAGTGGAAGGTGACATTGTGGCAGGATATCTGAGCATCACCCGCCAGCGTCACCATCGGTTTGGGAGTTTTTTCATTCGACTCCGCCTGATGGTCGATGACTTCCGTCAGCCGCACCACAGCAGTTTTGACGCGGGTAAACTCATCCACAAACCCAATCAGGGCGCGAATAAGCGTGGCGACATTGCCATTGAGGGTAATAAACGCCAGCAATTGCCCGATGGAAAGTCCGGTATTAATCACCAAGTAACTGCCAAACCACAGCAAAAGTGCGTTTCCCGTCGCACTGATAAAACCCGAAAAGATATTATTGACAAAACCGATCTGATTCGTCCGAAACGCCAGATTTCCCAACCGTCCGAAGCGCCCTTGCAACTCTTCCCAGAACTGCGGCCCGGCTGTTGTCGTTTTCAGCGTCATCGCCCCTTTAAAGGTTTCGACTAACACCCCCTGGGTTTCCGCATCGAGTACCAGCAGGTTGCGAGTTTGGCGTTGCAACGTTGGTAGGAAGAACACTGTAGATAAGCTCATCAATGCCGAGAGTAGGGTTGCTGCCAGCGTCAGCGGCATGCTATAAAACGCCATCACGGCCCAGGAGACCAAGGCAATAAAAACCTGACTGGGAAGACCGACGACGATTTGAGCCAGAAATTGGTTGATTTGTTGGATATCCCGGAGGCGGCTGACGATTTCGCCACTGCGGCGGGTTTCGTAATAGGTAAGGGGCAAACGCAGCAGCTTGCGCCCGAATTGCAACATCAATCCTAACTCTAACCGCTGGGAAAAGTGGGCGGTGAGGTTCGACTGCACCAACTGCAATCCACTGGCAAAAACCGTCATCACCACCACGCCGAGAATCATCGCGTTGAGCAGGTTCAAGTCCCCCCGCACCAAAACATCATCGGTAAGGAACTGAATCAGAAAGGGGGTGGCAACGGAGAGCAAACCCACCGCCAAGTTGAAGAGTAAGACCTGGGAGAGCAAGCCGCGATACTGTAATACCGGTCGCCAGAATCGCTCCCATCCCTTGACATCTTCGGTCGATCGCGTCGAAAATCGAGCCGGATCGGGTTCGAGGAGCAATAATATCCAATCCGTCCACGACTCTTTGAGTTCGGCTTTGGAGACGTGGCGCAATCCTACCGCCGGATCGGCGATCGCGTAACCTTTTTTATCTTTGCCGTGCAAAACGACCCAGTGGTAGCCTTTCCAGTGGATAATCGCTGGCAGGGGGGCTTCGGAGAGGCGATCGAGGACGGCTGGGGCCGCACGTACCGATCGGGCATTGAACCCTAAAGCTTCTGCGCCTCTTTGGAGTCCGAGTAAGGTGGTTCCCTGTTGTCCCGTACCGACCATTTCCCGAATTTTGTTCAGGGTAAGGGTTTGTCCGTAATGTTTGGCGATCGCACCCAGACAAGCCGCTCCACAGTCGGTTTCGCTATGTTGGAGAAAAACGGCATATTTTGATTTCATCGGATTATCGGGGAGACGGGGGGGACAAGGG
>NZ_JADEXN010000377.1 GCF_015207075.1 Zarconia navalis LEGE 11467 | reverse complement strand
GGTCCACGTTAGTAAAACCTGCATTTTTGGTTAAGTCGTGGGGGGCAAACAGAATTTTTTCTCGGAGTTGGCGACTCACTTGGAAAGCATCGCTTTTGCGCGTGAAGTAGCGTTCGATGTGTCGGGGTTCGATTTCGTTAATAATGGTGAGGGGATAGATACCTCGAGCGGCTTTTTCTAAGGCGATTTTATCGATATCTGTCGCAAATATTTTAAAACGAATGGATTTGTTCGATCGAGCGATGGCTTCTTCGAGCAAAATAGCCAGGGAATAAGCTTCTTCTCCCGTGGCGCAGGCGGTTACCCAACACCGCAACTCTTCCTGGGGTTGGGCACCATCGATTAAGTCGGGAACCACGCGGGTTTTGAGGAAATTCCACGGGAGGCGATCTCGGAAAAATTGGGTGACGCTAATGAGTAAGTCATGACGTAACGTTGCCCGTTCTTCCGAAGAGGATTCTAACAGGCGAATGAAATCTTCAAAATTTTGACAGCCGCTGATGAGGTATCGGCGATGGATGCGTCGCGAGAGGGTCGTGGTTTTGTAATGGGAAAAATCGGTATCTTCGTACTGGGCTAAGATGCTCGAAATCCGTTGCAATCGATCGGTATCGAGAAATGAATTGGAGTCTTGACGGGCCATCTGGGGGGCTTTGGGCGATCGCACTAAGCGCTCGATCGTTTGGGCGAGTTCGCGAGGTGCTAAAACGCGATCGACAACCCCTGTTGAAATGGCAGTGCGCGGCATCCCGTCAAATTCTGCGGTTTCGGGTTCTTGTACCATGGCAAACCCACCCGCTTCGTTAATGGCTTGCAAGCCTCGGGTTCCGTCGCTTCCCGTTCCCGATAAAATGACGCCAATGGCGCGATCGGCATAGTTTGTAGCCAGAGACTCTAAAAAAATATCGATGGGAAAGTTGAGTTTGTGGCGGCTTCTTGCCTCTTGTTCGAATAAATGCAATCGATTCTGTTCTAGGAATAAATTTTTTCCCGGTGGAATCAAATACACGGAATTGGGTTCTAACTTCATCCCATCTGTCACTCGATAGATCGCCATACGGGTGCGTCGTTCGAGCAGTTCTTTCATCAGACTCTTGAAATCCGGTGAAAGGTGCTGAATCACGACAAAAGCCGCTCCCGTATCGATGGTTAGATTCTCGAAAAATATTTCTAGGGCGCGCAGTCCTCCCGCAGACGCACCGATCCCAACAACGAAAAAATTGGGTTCTCGATCGCGATCGTTTACACCCGATTGACTTTCCGACATAGAACGACTGCGGTTAAAAAATATTAAATAATCTTACATATTGTACCTGAACTTAGTGTTTAATTCGCAATTAATTCCCAGGATTAAGTGATAACTAATGACAGATTAATTATCAGCAAGTTACGTACGAGTCTTCCTCAATTTCTACACAATTCTACGATCGTGTAAATACACGGTGTGCGTTGCGCTATATCTGGGTCGGTATTCAGGTTTCATATCCGATCCGGGTAACGAACCTGAATATACAAATTCCACAAGTCACTTTCTCCCCCAGCAATGCCCGATCCTTGTGCTCCTCAACCTGAATTACGGTCATTCAACTGGATTTGATATCAAAGCGCGCCCTAGTGCCGCTACGGGTTATTAAAAATGCGTCTTGGAAAGTCGAACGGGACCCAAACCGACACCGCTCGCGCTTCCGCAAAATGCAAAATTAAAAATGCTGATTCCACGTAGCTTTCACGGGCTTCGACGTGAGCGCAGCTGCTGAGCTTGTCGAAGTACAGCCGAACGTTGAGAGCTAGGTAATTATTTGTGCCGCGCTGCCCTGGGGTATCAAGCGTACCAGCTATCCCGAAAAACGATATAACCTTCAACCCTACGGCAATTTTATGCTCCAAGCCAGATTAATGCGGCATTGTTCTCTGAATTCCGACCTATCTCGAATCCATTGTTTATAAGCTTTGATAGTCCGAAATTAAAACTATTCAGTTTGTTGAAGAAGTAATTGGCAAAGAAACCGTAAATATCGTTCGATCGGGGTTATTTTCAACGAAGATCGTGCCTCGATGTTTTTGGACTATTTTCTCACAAATATATAAATTCATCTGTGTTTTTGGGTTGGAATCGAGCGTTTGTGCGGGAGAGAGTTCCGATCGACTGTTGGAAATTGAAATCTGAACTTGGTTATCTGACGTCGCAGTTTCAATGGTAAGAATTCCCTTATCGCCCATCGCCTCTAATGCATTTTCGATCAGGTTCGTCCACACTTGAGATAATTGGTCGGGATAGCACGAAACTAAAGGTAGGGGGCTGTAATTTTCCACCAGTTCGATATTCGCGGGTAATCGGTATTTAAACAGAGCTCGAACCATTTCGATTCCTTCTGCAATATCAGCGATCGCTGGGGTATCGGGATAGTCTCGACCGGCATAGTTACTCAAAGCTTTGAGAATGGCCTCGGTACGCTCGACGGCAACATTAATATTCTCGAGGCTGCGGTGAGCTTTGGTGATGGTTCGAGCCACTTGGAGAATCCGATCGCGATCGGGATCTTGCAGGAGGGGCAAAATCGACTCGACATCCAACCCCACTCCCAACTCCACCAGAATTGAGGCTAGTTTGAATTCCCCGTCGGCGATATCGAGGTCAACGAGCTTTTGGGCAATTTGACGTTGCAGTTGTCGCCGTTCCTTTGTTTGCCCAAGAGGGACAGCAGCCGCATTCTCGACTAAGGCGATAAAGCGGGTTTGTTGTTCGCAAGACAGCCGCTCGAAAAATTGGGGAAATTCAAAACATCGGTTGTCGAGAATGGCGCGCATCGGAGGCATGGCCGATCGAATCATCGTCAGAGGATCGTTAATTTCCCCCGTCATCGCGACAACCAAACGACCCAAGGCGGTCATTTTCTCGCGGTGAATCATTTCGCCTTGCAGGGCTTGCAGTTCCCATAGGGTTCGATCGAGTTTGGTATTTTGTTGCTGTAAGTCCCGTTCGGCTTGTTGCCGTTGTTGGATTTCGGCTTCGAGTTGGCGGTTGCGCGCTTCCAATTCTCGGTTGTTCCGTTCGAGTTGTCTTTGCAGGGCACAGATCGCCAGTTGATGTTCGATGCGAGCGATGACTTCCTCACTTTGGAAGGGTTTGGTGATGTAGTCCGCGCCGCCGATTTCAAAGCCTTTTATCTTGTCTTCGATGCGCGCTAAAGCACTCAAGAACAGAACCGGAATATGGTGGGTTTTGGAATCTTCCTTCAAACGCCGGCAGACTTCGTAGCCATCCATTCTCGGCATGAGAATATCGAGCAAAATCAAATCCGGTGGCTTGACGAGCGCGGCTTTGAGAGCAATGTCGCCACTAATAGCAACCTGGATTCGGTAGCGTTCTCGCAAAAGCTGCGAGAGAACCTGAAGGTTATCGGGTCGATCGTCGACAACAAGTAGGTTGTATGGGATGGGATTGTCAGGTCGATTGTCGAGTTGTTCTGAGTTACTCACTATTGGTATCGTTATCGAGGAAAGTTTGGGTCAGGTAATAAATGGTATCGAAGTGGCTTCCCTCCACCAATTGTTCCAGAGTGCTTTGGAGCGATCGATGAGTTGTTGGGATTTCGGCGAGGATTTGGATGGCTTGTTCTTGCTCTAAGGTACCAGAAGCGAAGTTGAGTCGCTCTACCCAGTCTCGAGACATGACGGCAAACGACTCTGAGGTTAGAGATATTTTGGTCTCTGGCCAACTCGGTTGTATGGGGGTCGCCTCTTCGTAAAGATAGCGCACTCCGAGCTGACGAGCGATTTTTTCCAAGAGATTTTGCACCCGTACGGGTTTGGTGGCAAAATCGTTGCAGCCAGCAGAAAGAAGTAAATTTTTATCCGCATCGAAAGCGCTCGCGGTGAGGGCGACAATCGCCACGGCTTGCCCGGCGACGCTGCTGCGAATGCGCCGCACCGCTTCGTAACCGTCCATCACCGGCATCCGCATATCCATCAGTATCAGTTGGGGTTGGTGTTGTTGCCACATTTCGACGGCCTGTTGTCCGTTTTCGGCTTCGAGAAGCTCGAAGCCCAAAGGTTGGAGGATTTGGACGAGCATGTGGCGATTTTCCCAACGATCTTCAACGATGAGGATGCGATAGGTGGGTTGGTCTGGAGCCAGTCCGACAACCCGCTGACCCGATAGGAGAAGGGTATCGCTATCTCCCGTTTCTTCGAGCGCTGGTATCGGTAGGCGAACGCAGATCTTCGTCCCCACGCCAACGGTACTGCGAATCTGGATGCTGCCTCCCATCAGCTCGACAAAGTTCTGGCAAATAGCCAGTCCCAATCCCGTGCCTTCGGCCTGCCTGCGTCCGGCAATTCCCCGATCGAACGCTTCGAAAATCCGTGCGAGTTCTTCCTTCTCGATACCGACTCCGGTATCTTCCACATCGAAGTGTAAAATCTGCGGCCGTTCTGGGTTGGAAGGTTTGCCCATCGGGAGTTTGAGAAAAACACTCACCCGCAGGGTAATGCTGCCGCTATTGGTAAATTTAACGGCATTACCCATCAGGTTAATCAGGATTTGACGCAGCTTGGCTTCGTCGGTTTTCACCACCATCGGGACATCGGGGGCGATATCGAGATTTACGCTCAAGCCTTTGGCGCTGGCTTTGACTTCGAGCATCTCCACGACGGTACTTAGGAGTTGGTGGAGGTTGAAAGAGGTGGTGATGAGTTCGATTTTCCCCGCTTCGATTTTGGCTAAATCGAGAATGTCGTTAATCAGGGAGAGTAAATGCTCGCTACTGCGGAGAATGGTGTTGAGAATATTTCGTTGTTCCGGTGTGGTTTGAGTATCGCGCGCGAGAATTTCGCTGAAGCCGAGAATGACGTTGAGGGGGGTGCGCAGTTCGTGGCTCATGGTTGCCAGGAACTCGCTTTTGGCACGGTTGGCGGCAACGGCTTCTTCTCGGGCGGTTTCGAGTTCGACGTTGGTGCGATCGAGAGCGAGGTAGTTCTGGTGCAGTTGGGCTTCAGCGGCTTTGCGCTCGCTGATGTCTTCCAACACCAACAGCTGACCGAGAGTGCGCTCTCCTTCTCCGACGGGGACGCAGAAACGGCGGAAGGTGCGACCGTCGAGGAGGAGAATCTCATCTTCGACGATTTGACCGTCGCCATCGTTGAAGATGCCATAGAGTTGGGTGGTGTTTGCGAATACTTTTGAATCGAGCGCCTCCAAACACCTCTCCATCACCGTGTCGTGACCGATTTCGCCCTCTTTTATAGAATTGCAAATATCTTCGAGATGCCACAGGCGGCAAAACTCATCATTGCCAAACAAGACCCGATCGCTGCTGGCGTTGCCGACGTAAATCCCCAGGGGAATCACGCCGACGATCGTTCGCAACAGGGTTTCGCTGCGGCGCAGTTGCTCTTCCATGGCGAGGCTGGCGGTAATATCGGTTTGGATGCCGATATAGTGAGTGAGATTGCCGGCTTCGTCGTGCAGGGGGGTGAGGCTCAGTTGGTTCCAGAATGGGGTGCCGTCGCAGCGGTAGTTGCGTAGCAGAACTTGGCAATGGGTTTGGGTTTCCAA
>NZ_JADEXN010000019.1 GCF_015207075.1 Zarconia navalis LEGE 11467 | reverse complement strand
ATATATGAAGTGTGCCGATCGCGCACTTCGACGTGTGCGTTATTCGCACACTTCGATAGTGGCAAGGTTTCGAGCACTTCGTAATCGATCGTATACCACCCCCGACGCTTCCATTGTTTTTTCTCAAATTGGTTGAATTTAACCAGTCCTCGCTCCCGCAAAACCCCCATTGTTTTGCGAAGGCTCCATTTGTTCAGCCAAGGGAATTGCTCGAGCCAATCATCCAAAGTGTTATAGATCCAGCGCGTTCCATCGATAACCCGACCGGCACCCTTTTCGATCCAGTAGTGAATTTGCTGGAGGACGAGCGCGGCATTCGAACCGAGTTCGACGGCTAGCACTGGGGAAAAAGGAATGCTAACCGGGTCTAAGGCGTAAGTTTGGATAGATTCAGTCATTATTTTCTCCTTTGGAGAGAATTGGAGAAAATAATGACTAACTGATGTATCATAAACAGTATTAGGTTATGATACTTTTGTTGGTCGAGACGTTTTCTCCAACGTCTCTCCACTAAGTTTAGTGAAGTCAGCGATGGGTCAGTTTCTCTCACTTTGCCATCGCTGATTTTGCTTTGGTAATATTTTAGAACAGGGTGTTCCCTTAGAATACCCCAAGACAAAAATCATTAAGGTCTGTTAACATTTCAGCGCAGCCAGATAAGAGTAGCCGTATAAAAGTTCAAGCAAGAGAGGTAGAGAAAATCAGGTTTTTCGGTAATGTGACGGCACGAGCCAAACACTGCGACCCCAAAAACCAACCCCCCCAGCCCAAGCAACTAACAGGCGAGCAGTTGCTTGACACTGGTACTCGAACCACGAAATCTTATCGAGCGACTGTTTGAGGAACTAGCCCAATTCAAGATCAGACTAACACCTAACGTAACCGTTCACACTCTCCTCCCTAAAAAAAGCAAGTCTCCAGGTTGGCGTCGGGAGCGCTACATTTCCCGCAGATAGAACGCCCCACCTCGATATTCGTAAGCCTTTCCTAACCGCTCGGTGGTGAAAGCTACCAAACGCTTTGGGTCATCCCGAATGGCTCGAAGTTGACGCTTGCCAGTTCCACACAGTTTCGCCATTTTGGTGTTCGATATCCCGACCCCTTCGTTTGTTACGGGGCGTGGAGACCCCCGCTTGGCGATCTCCAGAGGTGTGGAGGATGGCTCCACTCGGTCGGCTACCCGAGTGGAGCCGGTCACGGGTAGAGGATGGTGACTTTCTCGCTCGACTTTCCCAAGCGGTCGTTGAATTCGTTTAGGCGCCGATAGATAGGGGCTAGACGTTTGTCTAGACCATCAGCTAGTCGCTCGACATCCGCATCTTCCAAATGTTGCCGGGGGTCAATTTCGCCGCTAACGTAGGCGCTGACGAACCACTTGCACAGCTCGGCTCCAGACGTTCCGTTTTCGGCGGCACGGGCGAGGAATCGATCCCATATTTGGCGATCGCATTTGAAAGTGGCGAGCTTCTGATTTCTTCCAAGAGCCATAGCATTAAAAAGGGCTAGTTAATAGTCTAGCCCTCAGTCTACCCCCAATCGCTCGAAATTAGCCGAGTGCTTCCTCCAATAGGTCGGTCATTTCCTGCTGGTGTCCCTGACGGTTGTCGTCGTAAATCTGGAGGGTGCGAATATCGGCGTGACGGCTGAGCCGCTGCACTTTCCGATAGTCCGAATTAGATGCGTCGAGCGCTGCGGTGATAGCGCTGTGGCGAACGCGGTGGGGGGACATCACTTTCTCCACTCCGGCCTGCTTGGAGTACGCTCGGACGATTCGGTAGACCGACGACCCCGCCAAACGACCGGGAGAGTGGGCTTTATCCAATCCGACAAACAGAGGGTCGCTCGGGCGGGTCGTTTCTCGTGCGTCTAGCCAGTTGGCTATCGCATGGCTAGTCCCCCGCGCTAAATCGACCCATTCGCGATTGGATTTCCCTTTTCCCAAGATTTGCAATCGCCCGTTCGTTCGGTCGAAATCGCAAATATCGCATCCCACCACTTCGTTTCGTCGCAAAGCATTTGTCCACAGCAAACGCAGGATCGCGCTGTCTCGCTTACCCTTAAGAGTGGAGGTATCGACTGTTTGTAGAATTTGGCGATACACTTCAACATCAACTCCGGTAGTGTCTCGATAGCGCTCGATTTTGACCGAGCGCACGTCTTCCAAGGTGATAGCGGTCAGACCGATCGCCCTGGCATGGTACACCAACGCTTTGACCGCACTCACGCGCCGTTCGACGGTCGCATCGGAAAGCCCTCGAGCTTTCTGATGCATCTTGAAGCAGACAACGAGCTGCACCGCTTTGGGGGTGGGGAGGCTTAGGAACTCTCGAATTAGAATCTCGGTCAACTCCCGGTCGGGGGCGAGCGCCTTAAAAAAGAGCCGTAAGTCTTTCTCGTAAGCGCGTCGGGTATTGGGTTTATGCTTGGACTCCAGAAAGGAAGTCAGCAGTTCTCGTTTCAATACGGGAGATTCGATGCTCCCCTTGGAATCAGCTAAATTACGGATCATTCTGGCAGTCGATAAGGTTCATTTCCGCTCGCTACCCTCTCATTCTAGTTACTTGTCTAGCCTTAAGTCTAGCCCTATTTGGTGTAGATCTAGGGACAGCTTGACGCGCGGCGACTTGTTGTTCGAGTTATTTTTGCTAGACTCCTTAGTGTAAGGTGGAGTGTCATTGCGTTAAGACGACGATTGGATAACCACCATCGAAATTGACGTTGACGAGAATGAGTTAGAGGTAGTTCGACTGACAACACATCCCCGAACCGATTGAGATGAACAGCTTGACGCGCAAATTCTCCCGAGTCTTATCTCGTAAAAGGTTTAGAAGTGGCGGGTATCTCACGACGAATACTCACATTGACGACTATAGTCATCGAGTGCATTATAGAGTCGAAAAGTTGGAATTGTGTTGAAGCTAATTCGGATAGTAACTCAATAGCTCATATAGCAATTCTACTTTTCTCCTAGCTAGGATTTGAACTCACGAAAATTTGGGGAGTTCACCCGCCCCTATATCTGACTTCTTACGCTTTTCTATTGTTCTTTATGAATTGATATTGTGAATCCTTCTACATCTAATCAGAACGAGCGAGACTCATCAAAGTTGCAAACTGAGAATCCTTCTACATCTAATTCGGACTATCAAGACTTATCAAAGTTGCAAACTGAGAATCCTTCTACATCTAATCAGAACGAGCGAAACTCATCAAAGTTGCAAACTGAGAATCCTTCTACATCTAATCAGAGCGAGCGAAACTCATCAAAGTTGCAAACTGAGAATCCTTCTACATCTAATCAGAGCGAGCGAAACTCATCAAAGTTGCAAACTGAGAATCCTTCTACATCTAATCAGAGCGAGCGAGACTCATCAAAGTTGCAAACTGAGAATCCTTCTACATCTAATTCGGACTATCAAGACTTATCAAAGTTGCAAACTGAGAATCCTTCTACATCTAATCAGAACGAGCGAGACTCATCAAAGCCTCCAGCCGATGGTCTAGACCTTTCGATCGTGGTTCCAGTTTATAACGAGGAAAAAAGTTTACCCGACCTGCTCGAGCGAATTGTAACGAGCTTAGAAGGGGCTAAACTGAGTTACTTAAAAGGGGCTAAACTGAGGTACGAAATTATTTGTGTAGACGATGGTTCGACCAAAGATGGTTCTGCCAAGTGGCTCAAAGATAAAGCTCTAACTCACCCGAATCTAAAAGCCGTTCTTTTGCGGCGCAACTACGGTCAAACCGCAGCCATGGCCGCTGGATTCGACGAAGCGCGCGGTGATGTCATCGTCACCTTAGATGCCGATTTGCAAAATCCCCCCGAAGAAATTCCCCGGCTGCTAGAAGAACTCAACAAAGGTTACGATCTCGTCAGCGGTTGGCGTAAAAACCGCAAGGATGCGGCGCTGACTCGCTTGTTACCGAGCAAAATCGCCAATTGGCTGATCGGGAAGCTCACAGGAGTTAAGCTACACGATTACGGCTGTTCCTTAAAAGCCTATCGAAAAGAGTTAATCGCTCATATCCGACTTTATGGCGAGTTGCATCGATTTTTACCCGCTCTGGCTTATATTGAAGGGGCCAGAATTGCCGAGTTACCCGTCAAGCACTCGAAACGCAAACACGGCGTGAGTAAGTACGGACTGGGTCGAACTTTTCGAGTCGTGATGGATTTATTCACGGTCTTTTTCATGAAAAAGTTTCTGACGCGACCGATGCACGTTTTTGGGATTTTGGGTATTGTTTCGATGACCTCTGGGGTTTTGATGGGGGGCTACTTGAGCTTTCTCAAGCTCTTCTTCAATGAAAGTCTCGGAGATCGTCCCTTACTGATTTTGGCGGTTCTGCTGGTTTTAACTGGGGTGCAGTTATTTTGCTTCGGTCTGCTTGGAGAATTGCTGATGCGAACTTATCACGAATCTCAAGGTCGCCCAATTTATCGAGTCAGGCACGTGATTCCTTCTAAAGGAAGTCAAACGTAAGGGATGTGCGGGAAAATAGTGTACCCGAGTCCTGGGGTCAACGGCCGCAAGTCCCCTACCCCGTATCTTTGAGGCGCGGGTACTTTATTTCTTTGCAAGTCCCTAAAGATTTAGGTGGTTCCAACCCACATTCCGCATTCAAGGTGGAAAGGAGTTTGGGAAGACAGCGACGAACCGAACGCCATTGTTGTAATCACTCCCGATCGTACAGCACATTGCCGGTTAGCGACGAACCGAACGCCATTGTTGTAATCATACCCAATCCGGTTATCGTAACCCACTTATTCAAGCCGCCATAAATTCTTGAAATAAAAGGGTTTAGCCTATTTTTATAAAGGGGGTGTGGCAATGTGCTGTAGTATCACTCCCGATCGTACAGCACATTGCCGGTTAAGGTAAGCTGGATCGACCCAGGGATGGTGTATGTGGGGTTTGATGCCGATGCTGATGAGATCGCACCGGCATCAAACCCCAGAGCTTCCTGTTGGCGAGCTCTTACAGCTATGCCAGTCGGAAGAACTGGTAGTTCGCTCTTCCGACTTGTGGGGCTTCGTGGCACAATAACCATCATATCTTCCCCAAGTTTCGATTCCATTGCTGGTTCCAAACCAGCAATGGAATCGAGGCGAACGCTCTCGCACTTTGTCGTAGCCGTTTCTAGCGCCCTCGCGCGAGGGTACGAACCCGGAAGATGCCCAACAGCCACTCGATGCCTCCCTCGATCTGAAGTGGAGCGCGAGTCGTACGTGATGGAGGAGTGAACGATGCAACTGTTGAACCCATCTTGGAATGGGAAAGAAGACCGACACGCCCCTGAAGTTGAAAACGAAGCAGAACTTTTCGCGGGCGCTTCGTCCCATACCGAATCCGAACTCGCACAGTGGCTGCAAGTTCGACTCGCCCGAGAGTTGGAACTCGAACCCGACCGAATAGACACCCAAAAAGATTTTGCCGATTGCGGTCTGAGCTCCGTCGAAGCCGTGAATCTTTCGGGAGATTTAGAAAATTTTCTCGGATGTCGGCTCCCTCCGACTCTTTTATGGGATTATCCGACCATCGAGACGCTCGCGCGGTATTTAGCTGAGGATACATCGCTAGATGCGACGGTTCGCCCACCAACGGCAAAGGATTTGGGAGAAGATGCCGAAGCAATGCTCGCCCAACTCGATGGCATGTCCGATGCCGAAGTGGATGCTTTATTAAACTCGATGTTATCTCAACAGGAAGGTCGGGGATGACAAATCGATCGGAATCCGAAGGTCGAGCCAATCTTTCACCGGACCGAAAGCGCGCGCTACTGGCGCGTTTGTTAGAACGAAAAGCCAAACAAGCGGCAAAGGGAGAAATCCGAGAGGAATACTATCGCTTCGATCTGTATCCAGAGTACCTTCAACTCAAGCAGCAACTGGCATCTATTGAAAGTCTCGGTCGGGGCAATCCGTTTTTCGTCCCCCAAGAGGGCATCAATCGCGATACCACCACCATCGGCGGTCGGGAACTGATCGACTACGGCACCTATAACTATTTGGGAATGTGCGGCGACCCGGCGGTGTCGGCAGCGGCCAAGCGGGCCATCGAGCGCTACGGAACCTCCGTCTCGGCTTCTCGCCTGATTTCGGGAGAAAAACCCCTGCACCGCGAGTTAGAAAGAGCCATTGCCGATTTTGTGGGGACGGAGGATAGCATCGTTTACGTGGGGGGGCACGCCACCAACGTCACGACGATCGCTCACTTGTTCGGACAGCGGGATCTGATTTTGTACGATTCGCTCTCCCACAACAGTATTTTTCAGGGATGTTTGCTCTCGGGGGCGAGCATCGTCGCTTTTCCCCATAACGATTGGCAAGCCCTCGATCTGATTTTGCACGAGCGTCGAGACCGCTACCAACGAGTGCTCGTCGCCATTGAAGGGGTCTACAGTACCGATGGGGATATTCCCGAGCTGCCGGCATTTATCGAGGTCAAGCAACGTCACAAAGCGTTTCTGATGGTGGACGAAGCCCATTCCATCGGCACCATGGGCCGCTTCGGACGGGGCATCGGCGAACATTTCGGGGTCGCGCCGGGCGATGTGGATTTGTGGATGGGAACCCTCAGCAAGTCTTTCGCCAGCTGCGGCGGCTATATTGCCGGCTCCAGGGCCCTGGTGGAATATCTCAAATATACCGCTCCGGGGTTCGTCTACAGCGTGGGCATCTCGCCCCCCAACGCCGCATCGGCCATTGCGGCGCTCGAACGTCTCAAAGCCGAACCCGAACGGGTAGAGCGCCTGCACGAGCGCGCTCGACTGTTCTCGAGTCTGGCTTGCGAGAAAGGATTGAATACCGGCCCGAGTCCCGACTCGGTGGTGATTCCCATTCTAGTGGGCGATTCTCTCAAATCCGTGAGGCTATCGAACGCCTTATTCGAGCGCGGGATTAACGTTCCTTTTATGATCTATCCATCGGTGCCCCAAAATGCAGCCCGCTTGCGCTTTTTCTTGACTTGTACCCATACGGAAGCACAAATCCGCTATACGGTCGAAACTCTAGGGCGTGTCGTCAATGAAGTTAGATGAGGGGTTTGAGTAGCAACTGATACTGTTAACGAACTTAATAAAAGACAAGTATTCGCGAATCGGCGTAGATCTACGCCTAGATCTACGCCGACTCGGGGTTTGAGTAGTAACTGGACTAGCGGGGGCATTCGCGCAAAAACCTACGGTTTTGACCTGTCAAAAAACTTGAAACTGACCACTTTACTTAATTTTGATTTTTGGATGAGTTTTTTGACACCCATCAAGGCGGGGTAACAGCCAAAAGTCAGGAACAAGAAAAACGATCGTTTTCTTTGTGGTCATCAACTCGACTCTGAAAGGCTTACAGAACAAGGGTTATATCCGAAACCGTAGGTCTCTGTTGAGATGCCCCCGCTCGTCCTACAAGGGGTTTGAGTAGCAACTGTACAGAAACTTACGCTAAGGCTGTAAGTATTGCGGGGCATAGCTTTGAGCTTCTATCTTTCCTCGCTCTCGGACTTGGACGAGCTAGGAGCTGCCATTTTTACCTTGTCGATGTCGCTTAACAATGTCATTCACAGTCGTTTTGCTCAGATGAAGCTCCCTGGCAATCTGACGATAAGAAATTCCTCGTGCTACCATCTGCAATACTTTTGGAGCTAGACGGTCGGACTTGATTCGTTGTCCGGGTTGTCTTCCGAGTTTTTTCCCCTTGGCCACAACCCATTGGGTACACGCCCAAACTATCAAGGAGCATTACGGCTATCGCGATTTTAGCGACCAACCCGAACATTGGCGTTTGGTGCGTTGGTTATACCAACGAGCTTGGATAGGAGGGGAAAGTCCTTCGATGATGTTCGATTTAACCACAGCCCGATTGGTCGAACAGAAAATTTTACTGCCAGGGGTGACGGTGTTATCCCGTTTGATATCTGGAGTGAGAGAACGGGTCGCCAACCGAACCTGGAACGTCCTCTCGAAGTTACCGTTCCCCGAGCAAATCGAGAAGTTAGAAGCCCTGATTGCGGTGGGCGAACAAGCTCGATTAACACCTTTAGAACAACTGAGAAAATCTCCCACTCGCAGTAGCGGACCGGCCTTAATTAATGCCTTGCATCGTTTAGTCGCCATTCGCGAGCTGGGTATCGGTCAGTTAGACGTGGGCAAAATCCCACCGATTCGCTTTAAAGCTCTTTCTAAAACCGCTTTTACCCTTCGAGCGCAAGCGATTGCCCGAATGCCTGCGGCTCGGAGAATTGCCACTCTCGTCGCATGGGCTTACGTCATGGAAGCGGTCGCCATTGATGATGCTCTCGACGTACTGGATTTATTGGTCAAAGATATCTTCGCTAAATCGGAACTCGATGGTAAGAAGACGCGATTGCGTACCCTCAAAGATTTGGATGCGGCGGCTTTGCAACTCTCAAGTGCTTGTCAGGTTCTTGTAAATTCCGATTGTGACGATACTCAAGTCCGAGAACGGGTTTGGCAGCGATTAACTCCAGAACAATTAACCTCAGCCATTGCCAAAGTCGAAGAATTAGCCCGTCCCCCGGAAGATCGTTATCATCAGGAGTTATTACAACAATGGCGTGCCGTTCGTCGCTTTCTTCCCAAACTCCTTTCAATTCTTGATTTTCAAGGGAATCTCGCCGGTCAAAAAACTCTCGCGGCCTGGAAATTTCTCCAATCCATTGAAGGTCACAGAAAACCCAAAATGGATGCCGCACCGTTAAAAATCGTCAATAAAAGTTGGGCTTCTTGGGTGGTTTCCTCTGATGGCAGTATCGATCGCCGCGCTTACACGTTTTGCGTTCTCGAACAGTTATTAGAGGGGTTACGCCGTCGCGATCTATTTGTGTCAAAAGGGGAGCGGTGGAGTAATCCCCGTGCCAAATTGCTACAGGGTCAGGCTTGGGAATCGGCCCGTGCGTCCGTTTGTCGGACTTTGAATCTCAATCCCCAACCCCTACCGGAAATCTCCACCTTACAACAGCAATTAGACCGAGCTTACTCCCGCACGGCTCAAAACCTACCTCAAAACTCACTGGTCCGAATCGAAGTCGATAAAAAAGGAAAAGAGTCTCTGACCATTCGCAATCTCGATAAATTAGACGAACCCAAAAGTTATCTCAAGCTCAAGGAAAAGATAGAAGCATTATTACCCCAGGTTGATTTACCCGAAGTCTTGCTCGAAATTCAGGCCAAGACGGGTTTTATGGACGAATTCACCCATCTGGCGGAGAGCCAAGCTCGAGTGCGCGACCTCTCGATTAGCATCTGTGCGGTCCTAATTGCTGGGGGATGCAATATTGGTCTGTCCCCCTTGGTCCGTCAAGGAATTCCGGCTCTGACTCGAGGGCGGCTCGCTTGGATCGAACGGAATTACTTTCGCCCGGAAACTCTAATTCGAGCGAACGCGCGCTTAGTGGATGCTCAGACCGAAATTCCCCTGGCTCAAAGCTGGGGTGGGGGTGAAGTGGCTTCTGCCGATGGTCTGCGATTTGTGGTTCCCGTGCGGACGCTCAACGCCGGAGCTAACCGGAAATACTTCGGTCAAGGTCGCGGAATCACCTACTATAACTACACTTCCGACCAATTTACGGGCTTTCACGGTCTGGTGGTTCCCGGCACCTTGAGAGATTCGCTCGCGGTACTGGTGGGATTGTTGGAGCAGCAAACCAGTCTGCGTCCCAGAGAACTGATGACCGATACTTCTGGGTACAGCGATGTTGTTTTTGGGTTGTTCTGGTTGTTGGGGTATCAATTTTCGCCTCGTCTGGCTGATGCTGGGGCCGCTCGTTTTTGGCGGCTCGACTCCCAGGCAGATTATGGAATTCTCGATAAGCTGGCACGGCAAACGGTCAAAGTGGAATTAATCGAGCACAATTGGGACGATTTGTTACGAGTCGCGGGTTCCCTAAAACTCGGCACCGTCAGTGCCACCGAGATCGTGCGGGTCTTACATCGAGGGAAGAAACCCTCCACGATTGCCAGAGCCATTGGAGAATTGGGCAGAATTACCAAAACCTTATATCTGCTCAACTATGTCGATGATGAAGCTTACCGCCGTCGCATTTTGACCCAACTCAATCGCGGTGAAAGCCGTCATAGTTTAGCTAGGGCGGTGTTTCACGGTCGTCGGGGCGAGGTGCGTCAACGTTACCGCGAAGGTCAAGAAGAGCAGTTAGGGACTTTGGGGTTGGTGGTGAATGCATTGGTACTGTGGAATACCTATTACATGGATGCGGCTTTGAGTCAGTTGCGTTCGTCCGGTTGGGAGATTGCAGATGAAGATAAGGCTCGTTTATCTCCTTTGCCCCATTCTCATTTCAATATGTTGGGTCGCTATCAGTTTAGTTTGCCTGAGGAATTGAAGGATGGAGGGATGCGACCGTTACGGGAGGTCGAACCTGGAGACGAACTGGTCGATTTGGAGCTTTGGTAGAGTCAACCGGACCGAGACGGAGCCACGATGGGTTCTGAAAGTCATGGAGCGCAAGCTTTTCAGCCTTAGCGTAAGTTTCTGTACAGTTGCTACTCAAACCCCTACAAGTAGCATTCGACGAACGAAAATACAGCCACCACCCACTTTTTGAAGGAAGAGGAGATCGCCCCAAAGCGTGTTTTTGAATTCGCCAACAGCATCAGAGCGCGTCTAAACTCCAGTCATTTACTGGGTTGGTATAATGGTATTCGTTGTGAGAAATCAAACTCACCCCACTGTCTTGACCTCAACGGGCTAACTTCGCGCGTGGTAGTAATATACTGGCTGCAGGTCAAGTAGCAGCTCGAAGAACGGGAACGGTCGTGCCTGGCACGCGCCATACCAACCCTCGCGTAAAATTGCGAAAATCAAACAGGTTCATGACGTATTTGTCTGCCTTGGGAACCCGGACGGTAGCCCGGTCGAAGTGCGAGCTTTGTCGCGGTCGGTGCTGGGGAACCGAACCGGACCGGCGGACGTGGTGTAAAACCAACAGATCTTCGGGTATTGCAGCCACGACCCGCGAAACCGACCGCCGGTGGAATTGGGTTGAAAAGCGTCCGGTCGCTGGCAACTTGCGAGCTGCCCGAGCCGAAATGCAGTGTGAAGTCGGAGCGGTAGAATCACGGTGACACAGCTTTCAGAAGACATTGACGAGTTAACGGCCCCGCCTCAAAAAGGCTTAAATTTTCGCCCCCTCTCCAGGATCGTTCAGCGTAAGGCCATCCTCGTAATCGGCGTGACGGGCATCGCGTCGGTGGCCACCGCCGCTTTGATTTCAAGGACTCAGCCGCCTCCGGTCTTTGCGGGCAACTTTCAAATTTTAGTCGAACCCGTTTCTTCCGAAGCCAAATTCGCACAGCCCGCGACGCTCACGCGAACCAGCGGTGCCCCTAACGATAATTTGTTTAGCTTGGACTACCCCACTCAGCTTCAAATTTTGCAGAGTCCGGGGATGTTCTCAGATATTGTCGAGCAAGTTCAAAATCGCTATCCCAACTTCAGCCTCAACGATTTGCGAAAAAACTTAGTCGTCGAACGAATTGGGAAAGGAAGATTCGACCAAACCAAAGTCCTCGACATTCAGTATCAAGGCTCGAATCCGGGCTTGGTTCAATTTGTCTTGGAACAAACCACCCAAAAATATTTAAAGTATTCCCTCGAAGAGCGAACGACTCGCATTAGCGAAGGGGTGGAATTTATCGACGAGCAACTTCCCGATTTAGAAAGTCGAGTCAACGAAGACCAAACTCTACTCCAACAGCTTCAACAACAATACGAACTTATCGACCCTCAAGCTCGAGGGGAACAACTCTACGGACAAATCCGCGACAAGGAAGTACAACAACTCGAAACTCAAAGAGAGTTGCGAGAACTCCAAACACTGTACGGTCGCTTGCAAGAGCAATTACAGTTTACCCCCGAAGAAGCGCTCGTGGCCTCGGCTTTAAGTGAAAACCCCTATCGCGCCACTCTTCTGGCGCAACTCAAAGAAATCGAAAGTCAAATGGCCGTCGAATCGGCCACTTTTAATTTAGCCAGTCCCGAGATGCAGCTTCTTGAAGACAAACGGCAGAACGTACTGGCGTTATTGAATCGAGAAACCCAAGACATTCTCGACGCGAACGCCTACGCCTCGCCGAGCGCGCCATCGGCTTCGCCGAAGCCGAGTAATTCGGTATTCTCCTTTCAAACTTCGTTGCGTCAGAATCAAATTCAACAACTCGTCGAAACCGCCAGTCAAATCCAACTTCTAGAGGTTCGTCTGAATGCTCTGACCGAAGCGCGAGAGGATTTCGAGCGCGACGCCCAAGAAATTCCCGAGGTGACTCGCCAGTATGCAGAAATCCAACAGCGACTGGCACTGACCAATCAAACCCTCAACCAACTTCTAGCCCAGCGCGAAAAACTGCGGGTCGAAGCCGCTCAAGATAATTTTCCCTGGGAAGTCATTTCTCCCCCCCAAATTCCCCTCGATGCGGACGGCGAACCCGTTCCCCTGCCTTACGATTCGAAGAAAAAGCTGCTCGCCGGCGTTATGGGCGGTCTGTTGCTCGGCGCGGTGGCCGCGGTGGTCGCGGAAAAGGTTCGCGATATTTTCTACACGGTCGAAGATTTTGAAGACGATGTCGAACACCCCGTCTTGGGGGTGATTCCCCTTCAAGACACCGACGAGTTCCGCAGACTCGGGCCTCCGTCGCGACCCGACTCGGGTCTTTCTGGGGTGATACCGAGCGATGAGGGCAACCTCTCTCAATTTCAGGACGCTTTCGATACCCTCTACGCCAACATTCGCTTTCTTTACGCCGAACGTTCGATTCGCTCTTTAGCGATTGCGTCAACTGAGGTCGGAGATGGGAAATCAACCGTTGCCCTTCACTTAGCGCTTACCGTTGCCAATATGGGTCAGCGAGTTTTGCTCGTTGACGCGAACTTGCGAGAACCAATGCTCCACGCGCGACTGGGAATCCCAAACCGCAAGGGACTCAGCGACCTTCTAACGGATAAATTAGTTCCCAATTCCCTCGTCGAGCCGCTTCCCCCGGCGGATAATTTGTTCGTGCTCACGGCGGGAAAACCCTCTCCTAAGTCGATCAAGTTGCTCGGTTCGGCTCAAATGCAGCATATTGTCGAAGAATTTAAGGCCACCTTTGACTTTGTCATCTACGATACCCCCGCCATGCATCACTTTATGGATGCAATCTTTCTCGCCGCTCACGTGGATGGAATGCTGACGGTCGTGGGATTGGCGAAAACTCGCAAGTCGTTAGTTTTACAGACGTTGGAGCAGTTAAGTGCGTTTCGCTTGCAAAATCTCGGGGTCGTCATCGACCGCGTATCGTCCCCATCTTCTAAGACCGTACCCGATTTATACGGCGGTTCCATCGAATCCGAATCCAAACTTCAGCTATAGTTTTTCAAGCGCGAGCGCGAGCTTTCAAGCGAATTAAGCGGTCTTCATCGCCGGCGGCCATTTCTGGCCCTAACGTATCTCCCAATTGCTCTAAAGCCATCAAACAGGCATATTTGAGATGGAAAATGGGGGTACTCAAGCACTCTTGCAGGAGGGGGACGGCCCGTCGGTCTCCCAATTCTCCCAAAGCAATGGCCGCCGCCGCGCGGGATTTTTGAAATTGAGGGGCCTTGTTGTGCAGACCCTGTTGGACGAAAAAGTCGTAGGCATCCCCACCCCCGAGCCAACCCAACAATTTGATGACGTGGTAGTGCGCTCCGTAATCGTGATGGGCTTTCTCCTCAAAAGTCTCGATCGAAGCGGCAGCGGCGCGGTCTGGGTAGACATCGAGCAGGGTTTGGCTGGCGAGATAGCAGCGCCCGAAGTCGGTCTGGTAAAGCTCGCCGATGGCGAATTCTAAAGAGGGCGTGCGGTCGTATTCATGTACCATATTCAAATCGCCGGGACGATCTCGCACCACCCGATCGAGGTCGGGTTCGATTTGCGCGAACGTTATCGACCCCTCGCCAATCCCCGCATTGGCTAACGAACGGATGCCTCGCAAGCGAAAGACGATCGACACCGGACATCTGGCAATGTGGGGAATGGCGTCGTAATATCGAGCGTCGATGAGATCTTGAACGCACGCGCGGCGGACGTTGACGTTGGCGTGCGATAGCAATTCGACGACTCGATTCATGCCGCTGTAGTCCCCCGCCAGCCGAGCGATGGCGGAAATCGCCGCACTCGCGACGGTTTCGTCTTCCGACTCGGTCAATCTTTCCACCCGCTCCAGCGCATTTTTGTAGTTGAATTTTGACAGAACCCGGATGATGGATCGATAGTTTTGACCGGGTCGCGCCAGCAATCGAGCGATTTCTTCGTGAATGGTTTCATCCTCCGTCCCGATTTCGCCAAGAGACCAAACGGCATTTTCGACGGTATAGCAATCTTCATCGACCAAACAAGCCCGAATTGCCGGTAAGGCTTCGGCGGCCTTCAATCGCCCCAAACTTTCGACGGCTTTACGACGGGCAATGCGATGGTAAGTTGCCGGGTTCGGATCGCGAAGGGTTTCGATCAGAGCGCGAATCGATCGCTCCGTAGGAAAATTTGCTAAGTGAGAGGCACCGACGTAGCGATCGCAGCGGTCTTCGAGTCGGTCGCTCGACGTTTTGAGCAAGCTGATGGCTTGTTCTTCTGTTAAACCGAAAATATTGGCAAATCGTCGATCCATTTCAATCACGTGCGGGCTCGTGCCCTCTCGAATGGGAGCGTTTAGATTGGTTGGGATGCTCGGTAAGTTTTACTTCTAGCAGGATGTCCCGCCGCCAAACTTAAATAGACATCTCCGACAGAAGAGGGGTCGAGCGCCATGCAAGTCCGTTAGGACGTTTGGGAAAATTGCCCGATACCCAGAGCGACGATACGCACATCGGAAATAGCAACGTCCCAATGCATTTGCGTAGTGCTATACGGTGGGCTTGACTTGACGCGGTCGCGTCACGTGCTGATTCTGGCGTCGAACTGTTTCGCTCGCGGTCCTCTCCCCAGACCGACACGAGAGCGATCTTTCCTCTTGCGGTCAAAAACATCTCCGAAAATTAATCTCAAACCTTGATGTTGCCGGGTTTGAAACTAAGTTTTCGGAGATGTCTGTTGGGAGAAAATCTCCAAAGGAGAGACCGCTGCGACGTTCGACCGCGGGGTGCTTCCGAAGCGCGGTTCTGTCTAGAAACCTCGCGTTGAGTGGGAAGCGTTCGGGTCGCCGCTGCGAATCTCGAAGGAAGAACTGGAAAATTCCAGTGACTTCGCGTCCCTAGGATAGGGAGTTAATGACGTAGTCGAGAAGGGCGTTGTACTCCGTGAGCGCTTGAGCGGACATGTCCCGAGGAGCGCAACCGCGAGTGCGGATGAAAGAGAGGGCGGCAACGTAAGGAGCCGTCGGCAAATTCAAGGCTTTGTAGACTTCGCGCTGTCCGGCAATTCCCCACTCGTCCAAAGGACCCGTACCGCCGACGACGAGGCAGTAGTTGACCAGGCGCAGGTAATGCTTGATATCGCGCAAGCACTTATCTTTGAAGGTTTGGGTGGAGTTGGCTTCACCTTCGTTATTGAGGTAAGAATATTTCTTGATGCAAGCGTCGTAGCCTTCTTGGGCGACGGCATCGAGATTGCCCGCGAGCTTTTCAGCGGCTTCCATGCGGGCGGCCGCGCGTTGCAAGCTACCTTGGACGGATTCTAAATCGGACGTGCTGGGGAAGCGACCTGCCGCATCCGCAGCGGTAACAACGGTCGTTACAACTGATTTCATTTTTTTCTATACTCCAGGTTGGATTTGCTCGGGTGTTGATTTCAACGCAATCGGCTTCGGGGCTAGAGGAATTAGCTCAAAGCGGAAATCACGCGGTCGAAGTAGCCGGCGGCTTCAGACGCCAGGCTCGAGCAATCGCCGTCGGCAACTGCCATTTGGCGGAACTTGCTGCTACCGGCTTGGGCTTCGGTGTTCGTATTGGTGATGTGAGCGGTGCTAGAAGCCTTCATGATCTGGACGGCGCGCACGGTGGAGGTGGCGGGAACGCCCAAAGCGGTATAGGTTTCTTTGAGACCGTTCAAGCAGCGGTCGTCTAAAACCGAGGCATCGCCGGCAAGCAGCGCGTAGGTGACGTAGCGCAAGACGATTTCGCCATCGCGCAAGCAAGCAGCCATGCGGCGGTTGGGATAGCAGTTGCCGCCGGCTTGGATCAAGCCGGTGTTTTCGCAAATCATACCGGCGATGGCATCGGAAACGATGCAGCTGGCGTTGCTGGCGATGGCGTTAACGGCATCGAGGCGCTTATTACCCTCGGCCACGAATGATTTGAGTTCGTTAATTTTGTCGCTGCCAATGGGCGAGGTGCTCGAATCTGCCGAAACTACGGCTCTAGAAAAAGCGTCAAGCATTTAAATCTCCTTTTCGATCGACAAGATTTTTTGTAGAGTTACGGCTCGACTGAATTCGAGCCATCTGTATTTATAGAAAGTAAGAGATGACAGAGGTAAGCGTCTCATTTATGAAAGACAAAGTAACAATTTGTTATCTTCGGGAAAGCCGCAGGAGATCGAGTATTAATCGATCTCCTACGGCACGAGCTTTTCAAGATCGGTTTTGGGAATTCAATTCCACGCCATTGAGTTCGTTCCCTCGCGCTCGTTTATTTATCGACCTCTATGTCTTCTCTAATTTTCCTTCAATCTTTCGCGAGTTTGACCCTGTTAACTCAAAGTCACTGGGTGACTCAATTACCATCGGTTCCCCTTCCCCCCCCTCCACTCCCGGGCTCGGGAAACAAACCCGCACCTTCCACTCTCAACCGAGCCGTTTCTCCCTCACCCGCAGAGGCAAGCTACATTTTAGGAGCGGGCGATCGCCTGCGGGTGGATGTATTTGGCGTCCCGCAGTACAGCGGGGAATACCTGGTTTTACTCGATGGAACGATTAACCTACAAGTCATCGGTCGCCTATTCGTGAGCGGGTTGACCCTGCCTCAAGCTCAAGACCTGATCTCCGGTCGATACGCGCCGTTTCTGAGAAGACCGCTGGTCGCCCTGGTTTTACTCGAACCTCGCCCCGTACAAATTGCCGTTTCAGGAGAAGTCAACCGCCCCGGTTCGTATACGCTGACAACCCAGGCGGGTCGGTTATTTCCCACGTTGACCGAAGCGCTTTCGGTCGCCGGTGGCGTCACCCAAGCCGCCGGGGTCCGACAGGTTCAGATCCAGCGCGGCGAGCGCACCCTAGTGGCAAACCTCTTAGACCTGACGCAAAACGGTGCCGTCGACCAAGATCCGATCCTGCTCGATGGGGATAGCATTTGGATTCCCACCGCCGAAAGTTTTGATGCCCGGCGCAGTCGCGCCATCGAGTCGGCGACGTTTTCGCCATTGGCGGGCGAACCCATTCAAATTGCCGTGGTCGGAGAAGTCTTTCGACCCGGTCCTCACACGGTGAGCCCAGAAGGGGGAATTGAAGTCCCGCCCACGGTCACCCAAGCGATTGAAGTCGCCGGCGGGATTACGGATTTAGCCGACATTCGCCGCATTGAAGTGCGCCGCCTGACGCGAGAGGGAGCGCAAACGATTGAAGTCAACTTGTGGGAGCTTTTACAGTCTGGGGACATCGCCCAAGATATTATTTTGCAAACGGGAGATACGATCGCCATCCCTACCGCCAGAGAAATCGATCCCACGGAAATCGAAGCCCTCGCTTCAGCTAGCTTTTCCCCCGATACCATTCAAGTTAACGTCGTTGGCGAAGTCGTTCGACCCGGACCGGTGGACGTTCCCCCCAACACGCCGTTAAACCAAGCCCTGCTAGTAGCCGGCGGCTTCGATCCCATCCGCGCCAGCGATAGTGCCGTCGAATTAATTCGCCTGAATCCCGACGGCACCGTTTCTCGGCGAGAAATTGCCATCGATTTCGAACAGGGGATCGATACGATCGGCAATCCTCTTTTACAAAATAACGATGTAATTGTGGTAGGACGATCGGGTTTGACGAGCGTTGCCGATACCGTTGGGGAGGTTTTGCGCCCCGTCGGTAGCTTTTTCTCGTTTCTCGGCTTCTTCCGCATTTTTCAAGGCGGTCGATGAGGCGTAGATGGACTAGGCGTAGATCTAGGACGAGCGGGGGCATCTCAACAGAGACCTACGGTTTCGGATATAACCCTTGTTCTGTAAGCCTTTCAGAGTCGAGTTGATGACCACAAAGAAAAGGCGTAGATCTAGCGAAGCTGTCACCAGGGGCAACAAGCTCCTGAAACCATTGCCCCATAAGCATTGCAGACTCAAAACTTGACGCCTTAATCCCATAGTCCCTCGAATCTAGCCCCGGACAGGTGCGTATACCGGACGGTGTTCTGAATATTGGCATGACCGAGATAATCCTGAATGGTTCTCGTATCGATACCTTTATTCGCCAAATAGTACCCACAGGCATGACGCAAGAGATGGGCGTGAACGCCAAACTCAAAGCCCACCCTTATTCCCCCTTGGCGAACGATATGACTGATACTCCTGGGGCTCAACGGGGTGTGGCGATTTCCCGTAAAGACAAAAGGCGATGGGGCATTCTCTCTTTTGAGTCTTCTTAAGGCTCTGAGTTCATCACCCTGAAGGGGATGGCGACCGGAACGAGACCCTTTGACGCGCCGAATGTAAATCGTGCCTCCGGCTAGGTCTACGTCCGACCATCTCAGATGAGCCGCTTCCGAACGGCGCAACCCGTGGCGGTAAAGCATGAGGATGAGGGTGGCATTGCGAAAAGCGTACCATCCCCCTTGCTTCTTCACCGCTTCAATTAACCGCTTCACTTCCCGAGGGGTGAGGTGGTCTCGAACAATTTTGCCGCTTTCAGTAGTTGGGGCACTGAGAACTCTCATCGCTTGCCCTCCTTCAACGTCTTGTCTTACCTCGATTGTAGGAAAAGAGAAATGAAGGCGAGCGGGGAATTTTGCCGTAACTGCTTAGAAGCTGCAATATTCCCAGGGCAGAGAATTCGGGATAATACGGGCGCACCCACTCACCGCGACCGTCCATGAAACGCAACTGGCAGCCCGAAGAACTCATCGAACACTGGACGCTGCTCCCGACAGAACTCGACCTCCTTACCCAGAGAGGAGCCACCAACCGCCTGGGATTCGCCGTATTGCTCAAGTTCTACCAGTACGAGGGTCGCTTTCCGATGACCCCAGCGGAAATTCCCCCGGCAGTTGTCCGCTACGTTGCCGACCAACTCAAGTGCGACCCCGACCAATTCGGGGACTACGACTTTTCGGGTCGCACCATCAAAGCCCACCGCGCTCGGGTCCGCCACACCCTCGGCTTTCGGGAAGCCACCGTCGAAGACGGTCGCACCCTGACCGCTTGGCTGGAAACCCAGATGCTCGCTTACGACCTCAAACTCGAATCTCTCACCCAGGCAGCTCTCCACCACCTTCGCCACCTCAAAACCGAGGAATGCCGAAAAATTCCGCCGTTCGATGCGTAGTGCTATACCTTCACTCCAAAAATCTTCGGGTGGGGAACCGAGCGACCATTTTTTCGTAAAGATAGCGATTTCCATCGCGATCGAACACCCACAATTGACCTGTGGCTCGATCGAGCGTGGAGGCGATTACTATTCCCGCTTTTCGCGCTGCCTCAAACCATTCGCCAAATCCCTCCGGTGCTGAAGTGGTCGAAGGTTCCGGTTTCCAACGATTCTCGATCGCCCGCACTAGAAAACCGGCGGGATTCCGCAAAGTCTGGTGAGTTTGCCGCTTGTGCCGTAACAAAGCGATTGCATCTTTAACCACTTGCACCGATGCGAGTTTCACCACTTTTTCAATTTGGGGGTTTACCCGCACTCCCAAGTCTTTAATTTGTTCGATGGGCGTGTTGGTTTTAGTGGTTGCTGCCTCGGGAGAACGGGAGTCGTCAGGTTTTTCAAAGTCTTGAGAAGATGTCTCGGGCTCGGTTTCACCCGCTGGAGAATGCGTTCCCGCCACCGTTTGGGATCTCGGATCGGTTCGATCGATATTTTTCGAATCGGGGTCGACCGGGACGGACTTCTTTCTTGGTTTTTTTCGAATCGAATTTTTTTTATCAGCAGGGTTGGGTGGGTG
>NZ_JADEXN010000376.1 GCF_015207075.1 Zarconia navalis LEGE 11467 | reverse complement strand
ATGGATCTGAGCTCTGCCAAGCAAGCCCTGGCTTGCGAACATTTAGTGAAAAATAAAGGCAAGCTCGAACCCGGTTTGCACTCTATTCCGGAAGAAATCGATCGTGAAATCGCTCGCTTGAAACTCGAAGCGATGAATATCGATCTCGATACCCTGACAGACGAGCAAGTTAAGTACATGAATTCTTGGACTTCGGGTACTTAATCGAAACTTGAATGGGGAAGCGGCAACGCTTCCCCTCAATATTTCTGTTGGAAATAGATTCTTGAAGACGCACAGATGAGAAAATGGGGCATCGGGTAACCTTGGGAATTCTTGTAGACCGATCGTTATTTTCATTTGCCTCAATATCCCATATCATATTTTCGACCCAAACAATTCTTCGATCGACTAACTTCTCGAAAACGAACAATTCACCACTGTGGCAAGGCTATCCGTTGAATTAAACCGCTATTTTTTCCAAGAAGACCGACCGCCCCAAGTTAAGCTTGTAGATCTTTGGGACTTGGCAGGAGAGCGAATTTTTGGTTTTTTGTTCGTATTGCTCTCTCTCCCTTCGGCCCTGCCCGTCCCCGCACCGGGATACTCGATTCCATTTGGGGTGGTGATGTTGTTTTTGGCAGTGCAGTTAATTCGAGGGGCCGAGCGTCCCTGGCTGCCCGATAAGTGGATGGCGAGATCGATTCAACTCGACAAACTCCAAGGTTTTCTCAAAGCCGGACTCCCCTGGCTCGAAAAAATCGAAGTCATTTCCCGTCCCCGCTTAACTTATATTTGTACCAGCTCGCTCGGTCGTATCGTTATTGGAATTGCCATCGCCCTGATGTCGATTTCGATGATGATTCCCATTCCCGGAACTAATACAGTCCCGGCGATCGGAATTTTCGTAGTGGGCTTTGGCTTACTCGATGACGACGGGGCAATTAGTCTGGCGGGTTTGGCAATTTGCGCCATCGGCTTGATTCTCTCCATCTCAATTTTGGTGGCTGTTTGGTTTGGCGGCACGAGTTTGCTCGATTGGATTAAACTGCAACTGGGGCGGGGGTAGAGACCGTCGCAGACACTAAGCCATGCCGATCGTTCGGCCGGATCGGATTCTCGCGTTCGAGATCGAGATTGTCTTAGGAGCTAAACCCAGACGGAATTGAAACAATAACAGAGGAGTCACGGTCGAGGCTTTAACGTTCTTCTGCTTCTTCAACTTCGTGTCCTTCGTGTCTTTGTGGTTCGTTCAAGTCAAGTCTTCTGTTGAATCGTGCTTCAGTCGCACCATAAAAAAGCCATCCAAATGATGGCGAGTCGGCCACACTTCCAGCCACCCAGCCGGAGTTACAAAGGGAGATAAAAGAGATTCCGGTGAAGGAGGATCGATTTTCCAGTGGGGATGTTTGTCGAGAAAATGACCGATCGCGCCTTCATTTTCCGGTGGATGTAAGGTGCAAGTCGCATAGACGAGAACGCCACCGGGTTTGAGCCAGGTGGCTGCGGCTTCGAGCAATTCCCCCTGAAGGATTGCCAGTTCTTCCGCCATTTGGGGGGTTTGTCGCCAGCGCAAATCGGCGCGTCGGTGCAGGGTTCCCAAGCCGGAACAAGGCGCATCGAGAAGAACCCGATCGCATTGCTGCTTCAACTGGGGAAAATCGCGACTATCTCCCTGACACACTTCGATCGAATTCAATTGCAAGCGATCGATATTTTGTCGCACTTTTTTCAGACGAGATGCCACTCGATCGATCGCCCAAATTTTACCGCGATCGCCCATCAATTCGGCAATATGGGTCGTTTTTCCCCCAGGTGCCGCACAGGCATCGACGATCGTCTCGTCGGGTTGGGGATCGAGGAGATAGCTTGCCAACTGGGCGCTACCATCTTGAATCGTCCACCAGCCTTCGTTAAATCCGGGTAACTGCTTCACTTCTCCAGTCGCGGAGGTCAATTTTAACCCTTGGGGAAGATAGGAAGAGCGATCGCATTGAATCCCTCGTTCTTTGAGGGCACTTTCAACGGTATCGATCGTTGTTTTTAACGGATTGATGCGTAAATGGAGGGCAGGCGATCGATTAAAGAGTTTGCAGAGTTTCTCGGTTTCTTCTAACCCTATTTGCTCTAACCAATTTTCGACGATCCAGTTGGGATAACTATAAACAATTCCCAATCGCTCGATGGGATTCTCGATGGCTTTTTTGAGGGGATCGTCGGGGGTATTTCGCACTCGCAAATACTGTCGCAATATCCCATTCACAAAACCGGCGAGTCCGGCGAGGTTATTCTGCTTTGCCAGCTCGACGGTGGTATTAACAGCCGCAGATTCGGGAATGCGATCGAGATAGCACAGTTGGTACAATCCAATATGTAAAATTAATCGTAAATCCCGAGGTTGGCGATCGGATTTTTTGCGAGCGAGTCCATCGACGATCGTATCGAGGGATCTCCGTTGTCTGACACATCCATATACCAGCTCGGCAATTAATTTGCGATCGATTTTGTTGGGCTGATGGTGCTGCAATCCATTATCGAGAGCTACATCAGAAAATATACTTTTTCGATCGATCTCTGCTAGAACCCAAAAGGCGATTTGACGAGAGGTTGATAATTTTTGACTTTCGTTTTTTTTCACGATCGATTAAAATTTCGCGAACTAGAGACTTTTAAAAGCCCGGTTTGAAATAAACCCGCAATGGCTAAAACGACACCGAAGAAATAGGAAAACCAGCGATCGTCTTTGCGAAGAGTAACTGATTCTTCATTGAGATCTTCAACAAAATCGTTTATTTCTATCGAGGCTTCTTTGGCATCTCCCTCAAAAGCCTGAATTTCGAGTTCTTGCTTTTCACCCACCAACACTAACCTTTCGGTTTCCCCCGCAGGATCGATCCGAATTCTGACTTCGGCTCTTTGCAGTTTCTCAAGGGTCATACGCTCGACATCTAGCTCTAATAAGTCTTCTTCGATTATCGAGCAGGTCATTTTATCGGTCTCGACTCGATTGCAAGTTAACACTGAGAGTTTGCTGGTGATGCCAATGCCGATCCCGAGGCAGATTAAACCCAAACCAATAAACCCTCCCCACCCACTCTTGGCGGAAGGGGGCGAAGGTGCTAATGCTGAAAGCGATTTTAAGGTTTTCATAATCTTTATTTTATCAATTTATAAAAATATATCTTCTACTATACTCGACGATTTCAATATTTTAGATTAGATAAATATTAAGAATTCAAAAATAGATTTCAATTTTAAAAACAGCAAACAAAGCCAAATTATTCGATCGAAATCTGAAGACGGACAAGATGCTATTTCAATGGGCTGTTTTAATGGATTGAGGGAAAAGCCCAACAACTTTTCTCAGAGATGATTTCTTTCCTTTTTGCTTTCCCATATCGTTTCATATCAAACCGCTGCGATACGGGCATTGCTCAAAATTTCAGATAATTCTAAGAATTACTCGGTCAAGGTCTGGGGTATTCTGGATAGAAGATTATCCTGCCTCGGACACCAGTGCTTAAGAATGAGTGCAACCTCCCCCAAGCTTCCCAAACACCAGAAATCTAAAGCCCTCAAGCCCGGTAGCCGCCGTCCGGCCAAAGAACTGTGCAGCGAGTGCGGACTGTGCGATACCTACTACATCCATTACGTCAAGGATGCCTGTGCGTTTCTCAACCAGCAATTCGATCGCCTCGAAACCCAAACCCACGGTCGTCAGCGCAATTTAGAAGACGACGAGGAGGTTTATTTTGGGGTGCACCGCCAGATGATGGCCGCCCGGAAAATCGAGCCGATTGAAGGGGCGCAGTGGACTGGAATTGTCAGTACGATCGCCTGTGAAATGCTCGATCGGGGTATCGTTGAGGGGGTGGTGTGCGTGCAAAATACTCCCGAAGATCGATTCGGCCCCAAGCCCGTCATTGCCCGCACCCGAGAAGAAGTCCTCGCCGCACGGGTAAACAAGCCCACTCTCTCGCCGAACCTGTCGGTACTCGAACAGGTCGAACAGTCGGGAATGAAGCGGTTGCTCGTTATTGGTGTGGGATGTCAGATTCAAGCCCTGCGGGAAGTAGAAGAACGGCTGGGGTTAGAAAAGCTTTACGTTTTGGGAACCCCCTGCGTCGATAACGTCACTCGCGCCGGGTTACAGAAGTTTCTCGATACCACCAGTCGATCGCCGGAAACGGTGGTGCATTACGAGTTTATGCAAGACTTCCGCGTGCATTTCAAACATGAAGATGGATCGATCGAAAAAGTGCCATTTTTTGGTTTGAATACCAAAGAACTCAAAGATGTATTCGCCCCCTCTTGTATGAGTTGTTTCGATTACGTCAATGGTTTGGCAGATTTGGTGGTGGGCTATATGGGTGCGCCTTTTGGCTGGCAGTGGATTGTCGTTCGCAACGAAACCGGGCAAGAAATGCTAGATATCGCCCTCGACCAACTGCAAACACAACCGGTGGCCTCAAAAGGCGATCGCCACCAAGCGGTACAGCAGAGCATTCCTGCCTACGATAAAGGGGTGACCTTACCCATGTGGGCGGCGAAACTGATGGGAGTGGTTATCGAACGTATCGGTCCGACGGGTCTGGAATACGGTCGATTTTCCATCGATTCCCATTTCACTCGCAACTATCTCTACGTCAAACGCAACTATCCGGAGAAATTAGAGCAACACGTTCCGGAATTTGCCAAGAAAATCGTCGGACAGTATGAGTTACCCGACTCCTAGATCCGGTCGTCAATTTTTAATTGGGGGAAATGCGGTAAGGGAGAGATGCGGTGAGGGAAGAAGAAAGAATAAGAATTACAATTAACAATTGTTAATGAACTCTCCTCCAGCTTCCTTTGTTCCAATGCTCTAATAGATACGGCGGTTACCATATTGTTGTGGGTCGATCTTTGCAACACTAAGGAACTGTGGATATTTGGTGAAGAACGGAAGATTTTATTGGACGATCGCAGCACGAAGCAGACAAAACAACGTCATAGACGAGCAATTCTAAGTATTATTAGGTAAAGGAGCATTGCAGCAAAAATAGCTGTAGTCGATCTCGCGGGTAAAAACTTACTTTCTTCGATATTGGGTGTTGTCAGCGCTAGCATTTTCTATATCCAGCCCAGAGATCTTCAGGGACAGTCTACGGTCACCGACGCGAGCTTCCAATCTGAAATTGTTTGACATCAAAAGTTGAGTGCAGTCAGTTTAGATCTCGATTTGAGTCGATCGAGATTACGTATGCCTCATTGAGAGCCGAGGAATATAGAGGCAATGGATACCAATCATCGATGCGATCGCAGTTCTAAAGAGCCATCAGCCCTCGAACGGGGCGATCGAGCAGCTTACGAGTCGATTACCGAAGCGTTGCACGAATGCGAAGCCCGATATGAAGCCCTGGTTGAATTGCAAACCGATTATATCTGCCGTTTTTTACCCGATGGCACCCTCACATTTGTCAACTCCGCCTATTGTCGCTATGCGGGTAAACAGGGTCACGAGTCCATTGGAACCCAGGTTTTGCATTGGCTCGAACCGACCGATCGCCAAGCCTGGCAAAAACAGTTGAGATCGGTCAGTCCCGCC
>NZ_JADEXN010000375.1 GCF_015207075.1 Zarconia navalis LEGE 11467 | reverse complement strand
CTACAGCATCATACTGACATTTGTGGCTCTGGCGACGGTACCGTTTTTCACCGTCCAAATTCTGTTGGTGTCCCCCATCGTCCGGCGACTGCTGCGCAAGCGGGCCGAACGCTACGCCGACGCGCAGTCTTATTTGGTGGAAACCCTCAACGGCATCCAGACTGTGAAGGCGCAAAATATCGAGACGACCTCCCGTTGGAATTGGTACGATCGCTACGCCCGATTTATGAACGCGGGTTTCCGCACCACCCTCACCAATACTGCAGCTAGCTCCGTTGCCGGGTTCTTAAACAAGCTTTCGGGTCTGCTTCTGTTGTGGGTGGGAGCTTACCTCGTACTCGATAACCAACTGACCCTCGGACAGTTGATCGCCTTCCGAATTCTCGCCGGTAACGTCACCGGGGCGCTGCTGAGGTTCGTACAGGTTTGGCAGAGCTTCCAAGAGGTGGGAATGTCCGTCGAGCGTCTGCGGGATATCCTCAATTCCGAACCCGAAAGCGGCGACGAAGACCGGTTGAATATTCCCCTACCCAATGTTGAAGGGGCGGTGAAATACGATGAGGTGTGCTTCCGGTTTGCGGCCAACGGACCGCTGCAAGTGGCCAATGTCAATCTGGATTTTCCGGCGGGTACCTTCGTCGGCATCGTTGGGGAAAGTGGCTCTGGGAAGAGTACGGCGATGAAGCTATTGCAGCGTCTCTACGCTCCGACCTCCGGTCGGATTCAAGTGGATGGTTACGATATCAGCAAGGTGGAGCTGTACTCCTTGCGGCGACAGATTGGGGTGGTGCTGCAAGATACGCTGCTCTTTAACAATACCGTTCGCTCCAATATTGCCCTGAATAATCCCGAAGCCTCGGATGAGGAGATCGTGAATGCAGCGAAGGTCGCAGCGGCTCACGACTTTATCATGGGCTTAGCCAATGGCTACAATACAGTTGTTGGGGAGCGGGGTTCGTCCCTATCGGGAGGACAGCGCCAGCGGATCGCCATCGCCCGGACGGTCTTGCAACGTCCCCGATTGCTAATCCTCGATGAGGCAACCAGCGCCCTGGATTATAACTTGGAGAGTTTGGTCTGTCGCAACCTTGTCGAAGAGTTTAAAGGTCGTACGGTTTTCTTCATTACTCACCGACTACCCACCGTCCAACAGGCCGATATGATTATCATGATGGATCAGGGTGCTGTGGTCGAACAAGGGAAGCACGATGAATTGATGGAGCTTCAGGGGCGCTATTACTGTCTGTACCAACAGCAAGAGTCGCAACTCTAGGCGATCTGCGATCGAGAAAAGGAAGATCGAGGATGGAAGCGCAATGAACATCGCAATCGGACTTATGGCGATCGAATTGGACATTGCCAGTATCCAAGATGCGATCTCGCAAAGTCGTTACCGCATTGCCAAACTCGAAGCGACAATTTTCCGTTTTGCCAATGGCTATGACAAATCCAATAACAAACTTCGATCGACAATTTCCCGAATTGAAGTCCAAGAGCGTGATGATAAAAGATATAGGAGCAGATATCGGCACCTGCGGGAACTGAGTCCGAAGATCGAAGAGTCTAGGATTGAATAGACTGGTTATTAGAGTTGCCAGCTCGCAATTGTCCATCTCTGATTCTCAAACCCCAATTACCGATCGCATATGACTACGACCATCCAGAAAATTGACACCATTCAAGACCAACCCGTTATTCTCGAACAGCCAGCGATTTGGACTCGGGCGTTTATTTGGTCGATCGTAGTGATGACGGCTTCAACCCCGATCTCGGTCGCCTTAGCGAAAATCGAGCGCTCCATTCCCGCAATCGGCAAGTTAGAACCTAGAACCCAACCGAACCCTGCTTTCTAACAGCAACGGTTAGATTCCGATGGCAGATTCAAGCAACAAACGTTGAGTATTGACCCCCCGATCGCATATGACTACGACCATCCAGAAAATTGATACCATTCAAGACCAACCCGTTATTCTCGAACAGCCAGCGATTTGGACTCGGGCGTTTATCTGGTTGATCGTGGTGATGACGGCTTCGACCCTGATTTGGGCCGCCTTGGCGAAAATCGATCACTCCATTCCCGCTCAAGGTAAGCTAGAACCTGACGGCGCGCTCAAAGAAGTCAAAGCGCCCGTGGGTGGAGTCGTCCGAGAAATTCACATTGAAGGTGGCGATAAGGTCAAAAAGGGAGACTTGCTCGTGACCCTCGACCCCACGACCTCGGAAGCCGAAGTCGAAGCACTCCGAGAATCCCAAGAGATTCTAGAGCAACAAGAGCGAGCGATCTCCAGCCCCGGAAGTGTGGGTATCGGCGAGGGAACGGCGAATCTCGATTCTTTGATTCAGACGCGTACGGCACTGGCATCGGAAAATCAGTTTCTTCAAGCTCAAGTCAACGGTGGCGACCCTGGCGGACTGGTGGGGGGAACTTTTGATGCCAACCAGCAGCAACTTCTAGATGTGAGCCGGGAAGAACTCGAATCTCGCAAGCGAGCGGCGAATGCAGAAATTAGAACCCTCGAAGAACAAATCAGTCAAGCTCGCATCCAGAAGGAAGCAGCCCAGGAGCGGCGACCATTAGAACAACTGGGCTTACAGAGCGCCGAAGAACGGGTCGCCAGCGCCAGACAGCGGTTGATTGGGGGGCAAGAGCGTCAGGAGGGGGCTAGGGATCGACGGCGCAACGCCCAAGAGCGAAAGCGAACGGCACAAGAGCAACTGGCAAAAGAACAAGAAATTCTCGATCGCATCCGACCGGTGGTAGAGCAGGGGGCCGTTGCCGAGCTGCAACTGAACCGACAAGAGCAACAGGTGCTATCGTCTCAAAATACGGTACTCGGTCTGGAATCGGAAGTTTCCTCAGCGGATGATGAAATTAACCGGATTGGCGCTGAAATGGCCCAAACGCGGGAGGAAATAGCCGCTCTTGAAGGAGACATCGCGTCTCGGCGCGCCCAGATTACCGATCTCGAGAGCGAAATCCTCCGCCTCCAAGAGGAAGAACAGCGACTTGTGGCGAGCATCGACCAAGCCGAGGCCCGATCGAAAAATAGTGTCGATACCACCAATCGAGAGACCCTAGCGCGGATTGCCCAAAATCAGCGACAAATTGCCCAAATCGACGACCAACTCGCTCGGACAAATCTCGACAACCAACGCCAAATCGCTCAAGTGGGTTCGGAGTTGACCCGCGCCGAGCAGACGTTAGCCTATCGGGAGTTACGCTCTCCGGTGGATGGAATTATCTTTGAAATTGCACCCAACGCCATTGGCGATGTGATCGGACAGGGGGGAAGCGGCACCGAACCCGTGGTGAGCATCGTTCCGGAAGGAAAGTTGATTGCGGCGGGGGATGTCACCAACCAAGATATCGGCTTCTTGACAGAAGGAATGGAGGTGGAAGTGCAAATCGATGCGTTCCCCGCCACCGAATTCGGGACGATTCCCGGAAAATTGGTGTCTATCGGCGAGGATGCTCTGCCACCAGACCAAAATTATCAATATTGGCGCTTCCCGGTGACGGTGGAGTTGGGGCAACAATTCATCAAAATTGGCCAGAAGGATATTCCCCTGCAATCGGGGATGTCAGTACGATCGAATATTAAGGTTCGCGAGCGGACGGTGTTGAGCATCTTCTTGAATAAATTCGCCAACCAGAAAGAAGTGTTAGAAAACGTCAGGTAACGAATGGGGTTGTTTGGGATCGTTTCCGTGCATCTAGCCACTAACACATGAAACAGAGCGGATTGCAATGGCTATCGAAAACCATCGGCAAAATGGTTCGCTCTGTTTGGTTCTTTCCTGTGTGTCTAGTTTTTCTTAAGCTCTGGCTGACCCGCGACTTACCCCTAATTACCTATTTTGGTAGCCATGACGATCTCCGATATATCGCCATGGCTAATTCTTTTGTCAACTTTGACTTGCCACCTTACGATCGATTTACATTAATGCGGCAACCGGGATATCCGGCATATATTGCCCTGAGTTATTGCTTGGGGTTATCTTTGCGATTTTCCCAGGAATTATTATATTTGGGTTCGGGTTTATTTCTGGCGCGATCGCTCTACAAATATTATCCCAGTCGATGGGTGGTAACGCTATTTTCCGCCCTCTATATCCTCAATCCCGGCTCGTTCCATTGGAATCGATTGATTATGCCCGAAGCGTTGTACGTGCCGCTGACAACGTTTATGCTGGCGTGCTTGCTACATCTAATTCATAGCCAGAGGCAAAGACCTTTTTGGAAATGGTCGGCAATTTTGGGACTGGCATTGGCTTGGTTTTGGAATACCCGGCCAGAAGGGGTTTGGATCGTTCCCACGATCGCTTTTGCTTATGGAATCATTCTTTTCAAAAAGTCTGTAGCATCTCAACTCAGTCTTGCTTTTTTTAAAACTCTATTTTTTTCAATTTTTTTAGTTGTCGCTCCAGTCATTTTCGCGACATCATCTATTTGCTTGCTTAACTACTTTAATTATGGTTTATATATCACGAATGACTTAACTGCACCGGGTTTTAAAGCCGCTTACGCTCAAATAGTTCGAGTCAATTCCGATCGATTCCGTCGCTGGGTTCCGGTACCTCAAGAAACTCGCCGACAACTTTATGAAGTCAGCCCAAGTTTTCAACAACTCTCGAGTTTTTTAGAAACTGAAAAAGGTCAAGCCTGGTTTGCTCTAACCTGCAACGAGAGAGTCAATATTTGCGATGACTATATGGGGGGTGTATTCTTGTGGGCGTTGCGAGATGCCGTTGCCGATAGTGGATACTATCAGTCGGCAAAAGAGACCGATCGATTTTATAGAGAAATAGCCGAAGAAATTAAAATAGCTTGCGAAGACGATCGATTAAAATGCGCTCGTTCTTCTTTAGCTTTTTCTAGCTTCTCACCTCAGCTTCGTCCTCAGTACATCGGTTACTTTTTTGAGAGTTTAGGCATTCTCAGTCAAAATTCGATCGGCTCAGCTTTAGAGCTAAATCTAACTTCGGGATATGAGAATAATAATTTATATCGAAAATATTATCAGAAAATAACTAGAGAATCTTTAAATTTTAGAAATAAAATACAAACAGAAAACTTCACTAATTATATTTCTATTAATTTGGCAAGAATTTATGGTTATCTCTTCCCGATTTTATTAGGGATGGCAATATTAGGAGTTGTATTGACTTTATTTAAATATTTGTTTTTTAGCTATATAAACGCGATTCCAATTTCAATATTCATTTTTTTTATTTCTTGTACGATCGCTCGAGTTTTACTAATCTCTTATATTAGAACTGTTAGTATGCCAGTCAAAGGATTTCGATATCTATGGCCTGGCGTTCCTTTTCTTTTATTATCGATTGCAATCGGAATTTCTTATCTCGAACCTATCTTGACTAAAAAATCACGATCGTGATTTTTTACGATTATCGTTTTTCGATATAGTAATAAGTTACACTGGCGAGTAAGGTTGAGAAAATTAAAGCGATCGTAAATTGTTTAAAATACCCATAAATCGGAATATCGGACATAAAAATATTTTGAACTCTGGCAATAATTGGCAAATGCCATACATACATTCCATAAG
>NZ_JADEXN010000374.1 GCF_015207075.1 Zarconia navalis LEGE 11467 | reverse complement strand
GGGTACGATCGCAATTTTGTATAAATATTCAGTGGCTCGCAAAGTCATACGACAAATTAGTAAAAAGCAAGCAAATAGCTTTTCTAGTTCTATATACTATATCGATGCAAAAGCTTACTTCGGAGCTTCGGTAAAAGCTTGCTTTTTTGTTTTATCTACTAATACAAATAATCCGAATTGTCAAGTTTACGATGAGTTAGAGTCGAACAAGCCATCATATATTATCGGCCAGAGAGATGGCTGGATAATTCGCGATACAAGCGCGTATGAGAAATGGAAGCATCTAGCCGGTCAAGATCTAAAATATATATGGCGTTCTGGAGTCAAGCATGACTGTTCTAAAGTTATGGAGTTAGAGCGAATCGATAATGCTTTTAAAAATGGATTAGGCGAAAAATGTTTTTTAGAAGAGGAGTATTTATATCCGCTGCTAAAAAGCTCAGATATAGGAAATAGTCGAGTTAGATCTTGTCGTAAGCTGGCTTTAGTGACTCAGAAAAATGTAGGTGAGGAAACTAAATCAATTCAAAAAAAAGCACCAAAAACGTGGCAGTACTTATTAAAGTATGACGATTTATTAAATAATCGAAAAAGCTCAATTTATAAAAAAAAGCCACTATATTCTATTTTTGGTATTGGAAATTACACTTTCAAAAAATGGAAAATTGCTATATCGGGACTTTATAAAAAATTAAATTTTAATCTAGTGGGTTCTATTGACGAAAAAGTAGTAGTCTTTGATGATACAGTCAACTTTTTATATTTTGATACAGAAGAGGAAGCTAGATTTATACTGGAGCTAGTCACATCAGAGCCGTCATTAGAATTTTTGAGTTCTATGATTTTCTGGGATGAGAAAAGACCCATTACGATCGAGATTTTGAGACGATTATCCCTGAAGGCGGTGTCGAAAGAGCTTGGAGTGCTAGAACAATATCTAGATTGGGCTGGAACCGTAACTTGTACGGCTAGTGGTCAGTTGACGTTGGGACTGGCTGAAAAGCGTTCGCAATACAACGTTTAGATATCAAGAATGAATGTATCGCATCCAAACGCGCGATAAGATCGGTATTTCACTAGATTTTAGACGATGGGTTTACAGCTAGAGAAAGTCATTCCTTGGGGACGCAGCTTTGACGAATATTTGCGGATATTTGCCCTCACCGAGACAGATTTGCAAAGGTCTATTCTCGACTGTGGGGGAGGGCCTGCCAGTTTCAACGCCGGGATGTGCGATCGCGGATATCCAGTGGTGTCTTGCGATCCGATCTATCAGTTTTCCGCCGCCGAAATCCATCAACGCATTCAAGATACTTATAGCGCGGTGATTGAAGGAGTCAAAGCCAGCCTCGACGACTATGTTTGGCAAGATATCGCCTCTCCAGAAGAACTGGGACGGGTGCGGATGGCGGCGATGCAGGCATTTCTGGCAGATTTTGAGGGGGATGCTTCTGGGGAAGTCGATCGAGAACGGTACGTCAACGCCGAGTTACCCCATTTACCCTTCGGGGACAGTCAATTCGATTTGGCATTGTGCAGCCATTTTTTATTTACCTATTCAGATCTTCTCTCGGCAGAATTTCATCTGGAATCGATCTTAGAGCTATGTCGGGTTGCCCGCGAAGTCCGAATTTTTCCGATCTTAGATATCTCGGGAAAACTTTCACCCAGATTCGAACCGATCGCGATCGAGTTAGAAAAACGCGGTTATCAATTAGAAGTGCGGTCAGTTCGCTATGAGTTTCAAAAAGGGGGCGATCGTCTATTGCAAGTCCGATCTCCAAACTAAAATTAAATGTGCTCGATCGCCAAGTGGGGAGTTTGAAATCAAAACATCTTCTCAAAAAAAAGCCCAGCATTCGATCGAATGCTGGGATGTTAGCCTATACTGCAATCACAAATTTAAACGTTGTTCAATTAAGCAGTCGCTTCATCTAGCTTAATTTTGACGACTTTGTTCTTTTCTGCGGTGGTCTTAGGAAGCGTTAAGTGTAAGATACCGTCTTTATATTCCGCCGTTACGTTCGTATTCTCTATTCGAGAGGGAAGCGGAATTACGCGATGGAATTGACCGTAATGAAACTCAGAATGAGTTTTTCCATTTTCTTCGGTTTGGCTTTCTTCTTTTCGTTCGCCACGAATTGAAACCATATTTTCTGTCACTTCGATGTCTAAATCGTTGGGTTCCATACCAGGAACCTCTAGCTTTAGATGAAGGGCTTCATCGGCTTGAGTGAGTTCGGCGGCTGGAAATTTGACGGCGTTATTCAAATCGCGCAATGCCACGGGAAAGGAAGAAGTAGTAGTATCGAACATCCGATCGAATTGGCGTTGTAGTGCATCAATTTCAGTCCAGGGATTCCAACGAACTAAAGTCATGTGAGTATTTCCTACGCGATAGTTGTTTGTCTCAGGCTTTTTTTTGTGCCTGTGATTCTTATAGTAATGTGCGAGTTTAGGAGTTTAGATTCGGTTGTTATCCCTAAATTTATCGAAATAACCGTTCGTTGGGAATTTGGGTTAAAAATGGGTTAGACAAAGTTCGGTAAACCCATATCGGTTGAGTTCGGTTCGGACGATCGCAGAACTTTGGCAAATCAGACTTGAGGATTAGAGTTGGGAGTCCGCGATTATTTACATAAACTTTAAGTAGATGCTTCATCTCCCCTGCCAGATAACTGAATCACTGGAGTTGGGGAGATTTCCAAAGAGAGGCGAACTTGACAATTTCACTGATTCCGCTATATTCCCATCGTCGATCTCTCTAACAGATTGCATAACCCGCTCGGAAATAACCTATGAATTTAATAAGAGCACTCGAATATAAAATTCGGTCAGAAAAATAATCGAGCAAAAGGAGGTGCTTCCCATGAACGTAGAGCAGATTTACTCATTTCCAGTCACGGTCTCTCGCCCGCTTCAATACCGATTTTTCCTCAATTGCGATCGCGATCGCGATCGGAAGAGATCTACATCACAAATAACAGTGAACTGGAAAAAATTATTGGTTAGAGTGACCTTATGGTTAGCGACAGAGATTGTCCTCAATTGTGTAGGACTCGACGATCTGGCTGACTATAGCGAATTTATTTTTGAAAGACATTCGATCGTCATCTCCCAAATAAACTAATCTGCTTCCCAAGGCTTGTACGATTTCGTTCTACTTTTTTATCCATTTGGTTTGGATTTTGTAAAGAGTTCCAAAACACAGCCCGATCGAGGGATAAAAACTGCATAAGTCTGGCAAGACAGACATATATATAAAGTAGAAGACTCAAAGCCAAGTTATAAAACTGGCTGAGTGTAGAGATCGCTTTTTCAAGCTTTCACGTTAGGGAACACAGGACTATGGGCGCAACAAATTTACAACTCGGGCAAGTCGCTCGTTTGGATTCTTTACATCCGTCCCATAGCCGAGGGCGCTTGCAGCCTCAAGAAATCATTCATCGCTATCTCCAAGATATCGTTCGAGATTGGGTTCCCGAAGACGTCCTCTGTGAATTTAAAAACCTGTTCATCCACGCCAATACCAAAAGAGCAGAAGCATTGCAGGCCTTGCAAGACATCGTACGAGGGAATCAAGAACAGCACTTCATTTCTACGATCGAGCGATCGTCCTACATTATTTTGAACTACTGGGAACTCAACGGGCAGGCTCAATTTATTCCTCAACTGGTTCAATCCTTTGGCGACCCCACCATCAAAGGCAGCAGTGTTTCTCCCGTTCTCCGACGCGTCCGAACCTGGCTGAAGCGGTTTGTGGCAAGTCCCGCATACCAAGAATTGATGTTGTTTGCCGCTCGTTCTCGGGCATCGGAAACTCCAGATTTGCCGCAGGGCAAATGGAGCGATCGCTATCTGGCATATAAATTAGCCGCTCAGTCACTTAACGTCCATAAATCTGGAGAACAGCGAGAGTTAGCTAGAGTCGTCGCTGGGAAGCACAAAGATCACTTCAAATTTGCCCTAGCCAAGTACGTCACCCGTTGCCAATCCGTGGGATACGACGATCGAACTTGCCCCAATCCCACTATTTTTGGGGATAGTATCCTGCGTCTGATGAAGACCATCGTTGTCAAACAACAAGGAATGAGTTCGGCAAAAATTGCCCAGATGTTTGTCGAACGCTCCACGGGGGCGAGTTATGCCAGCTTCAAGACAGGTTTGCAACAGTACCTCTTCGGTGCTTGCCAAAAGCAGGGTTGGGCGACACAACTCACCTGGGAGTTCAGCCGAAAATTAAATGCCCTCTATCGGGAAAAAAATACAGCAACTGTCAATGAGTCCTTACGATTTAGAACCTGCACTCGGGCGATCGAATGGCTGACGACTGAAAATCATCGAGAACCGTCGCAACTGTTTCACTTCCTCGTGTCTCGCGGCAATCCCCTCACCCTAGCATTCGTTCTCCTGAAACTGGTCTTCATTGACCCTCATTCTCACACCCATTTAGAACGGTGCATTGCAGACTTGATTCTATATTACGAAGGTTTGCCCGAAGCCGACTGTCAAGAGGCAATCCAGTTTTTTGAGGTATTCAAAATACTCTGCGCGATTTATGCCGAGGATGTAGAGTATACCCTGGTGAAGGTGAAACCGGGCGATGCGAACCGAGCGGGTAGCTTCAACCCCAATGCCTATCGACTGTTCGCACGGCTGAAATCCGATGCGGCAACCCCAGCTAGTGGAAAGGTCAGAGAAAAAGCGAGTGGGAAACCGTGCTAATTTTGCACCTCTCCATCGAGTTCTTCAAATTCGAAGGGTTGGGGCAGTTGCGTGCAGAATACGTTCACCACTTCTCCATTGGAGATGATAATTTGAATCGACTCTGAAGTTCGAGGATTCTCCCATTCCCAGAGGAATTCGCCAGCTGACACTCGACGGTTAGTTGCTTCGAGGCGATCGTCGGAGATTTTTTCTTCCAAATCCTCTAAACTCATTCCCAATTCAAATTCCTCGCAAGTACTCTCGCGAGGTTCTCGAGTTCTGGGGGCAGGGAGTTGAATCCGAACCGAACAGGAAATTTCTGCCAAGACACCTTCCACAAAGCTGACGCGAAGAAATTCTTCCGTGTCGGGGTCTGACCATTCCAGGAAAATTTCACCGGCGGGGGTGGCTTCGCCCGTGAGTTCGAGTCCCGCATCTTCGGCTAAAGCAACCAAATCTTCTGGGGTCATATCCGTGCGGAGTTCCTCACAGATGCCCGCACGCCCATCTGAGGGGGGTTCTGGCACGAGTTGGGGATCGATTTCGCCGCGATCGTCGCTGCTGCTGCCTGGGGTGGGAACCTCCTGAGCGCGAACACCTCCGATGAGGGTCAACCACCCAATAAGTACGAGAATACTGAGGTTTTTCATGAACGAGCGCAGAAGTGGTATCGATTTGCTCAAAAGCGTGTGTTTGTCCCAGACACTGTCTCATTTTTACGATGTTTCTTACATTCGTCAAGCCAGTTGGTCGGTGCCAGCAGCGATCGCCGGCCGATGTCAAAATCTCGAAAAACTAAGTTTTTCGAGAACCGATCGCCCAAAGTCAGACGATCGAGTTGGGGTCGTTCAGAATGCGATCGTCCATT
>NZ_JADEXN010000373.1 GCF_015207075.1 Zarconia navalis LEGE 11467 | reverse complement strand
GCTTATCGACCGAGTCCGATTTTGTGGTTGCGACCGTCGATCGTAGCACCCTTCAAACAACACTCCCTACGAAGCGATCGCCTTTAATTCACCACACAAACCGACTATTATATTTTCAAAAAAGTTTAATTCAGAATTTTTAAATACACCCGTGCGAACTGCTATATTACTCGCATTCTTCACAAAAAAAAATAGGCTTGTTGCATTTAACAAGACCTATTTTGACTTGGGGATGAGCAGATGTTTCTAGAGTGTTTGCTGGTTATCTGGCATTGATGCGAGTGCAATTTATTGCACTTTCACATCGTTATTTGTAGAATGACATACTCTTCGGTCAAAGTGCTAGTCCTCGTTCGGTATCTTTAATAACACAACATATATCTCGAAGTAAATGTGAAAGATTGATAAAGTCCGAGATCGTCACCCGCCGCAATCCGATCGCGGACTTTATCAATTTTTCCCCGCGCTTCCCGATCTGCGATTGCTCCGAATTCTCAGTATTAAATCGAACTCGATACTCGGTCTTACCGATCTCCGTCCAAGCGTTCGAGAGTCCCCTGTCCCACCACCCATCCTTCCTGGGAGGTGCTGTCGATGCGGATTCGGAGCCATTTGCCATCCTCTGAGGCTTCCAAGGCGATCGCCTGTTGATTTGCGGCAATACCGCCGATATTTGCCGAGCTAAAGTCGGGAGCAGATCGGATCAGCAAACCTTGAGGCCAGGTGATGCGAACGCGGTATGCTCCTGGAGGTAGTACCTCTGTTTCGGGAGTGGGAGTCGGTGCTGGGGTTGGTGCTGGGGTTGGTGTTGGGGTCGGCGTTGGCGTCGGAGTCGCTTGAGTGGTGAGGGGGGGAGCATTGTCAAAAACAGGTTTTGGCGGCAGTGCGGTCAGCTTTGCAACGATCGATAGGATTGCCGCAACGCTACCACCGACTAAAAGCGCGATGGCGATGGTAAAGCCAAGTACGACTTTCGTGAAACCAGAAAAACTCATAGTTGTGAATCGGGAAGGGCTAATTGGTAATATACCAGCAGCCACGTGCGTCAGGACATCGGTATTAGAGGGGAAGGGGTTTTAAGGCTCTACGACCGCTGAAGTAGCCATTGCTGACTGCTATTGGTACCTGACAAGACAAGCCATCGCCCCGCAGCTCCTGACAGACACTCTCCGAATTGGGCGCTTCCGCATTTTGTCCTTCAGCGTTGACCCTGAATTCGACGAGTTAGGCTATTGCCCCGAGAAGCCAAACGAGCTTTCCCAGCAGCCGCCCAATCTTGTAAAAATTGGATTTGCTCTTTAGCCGTGCGAGCTAAGGGCACAATTTGACTGGCGGCTTCGAGAATATCATCTGTGGTGAAATCTCGGTTTTGGCTGAAGCCGATGTGCATTGCCTCAATTAAAGCCTGTTCGATTTCCGCGCCGGAAAAATCTGGTGTTTCGTAAGCGAGGCGATCGAGATCGTAGCTTTTGATATTCTGAGGCCGCAGTCGAGACAGGTGAACCTCAAAGATAGCCTGTCGCTCGTCTGTGCTGGGCAAACCGACAAAAAAGATTTCATCGAATCTGCCTTTGCGCAGCATCTCCGGCGGCAGGGTTTGGACGTTGTTGGCCGTCGCCACGACAAAAACGGGAGAATCCTTTTCCGCCAGCCAGGTGATAAACGTCCCGAAGACTCGACTCGTCGTTCCCGAATCTCCTTGGCCGCGAATCCCGGCGAAGGCTTTATCGATTTCGTCGATCCACAAAATACACGGAGCGAGAGCTTCAGCCAGTTGAATCGTCTGCCGGGTGCGAGATTCCGACTCTCCCACCAGCCCACCGAACAAGCGCCCCACATCCAAGCGCAGCAGGGGTAAATGCCAGTGATGGGCGATCGCTTTTGCCGTTAGAGATTTGCCCGTGCCTTGAATGCCAGCCAGCAGCAACCCCCGAGGATGGGGAATTCCGTATTGCCGCGCCCGTTCGGAAAAGGCCCCCCCGCGCCGCAGCAGCCATTCTTTGAGGTTGTCCAACCCGCCAATATCGGAAATCTTTTCGGTGGTGGGGTAAAACTCTAAGATTTGAGTTTGACGAATATTGGCGCGTTTTTCTTCTAAAATCAGTTCCACATCATCGGCTTGAAGTTCGCCGTGAGTGGCGATCGCCCGTGCGAGCACCCGCCGAATTCGCTCTAGGGAGAGTCCCTGAGCCGATCGCACCATTTCCGTCAGAACCCGGCGTTCTAGAGAGCGTCCCGTTGCCCCGAGCACCTGCTCGATCGACTTTTGAATGGCTTGGCGATCGGGCAGGGGAAACTCCAAGATGGTAAAAACTTCCTGCAAGTCTTGGGGAATCTGAACTTGAGGGGAGAGAACGACAATATTTTTCGGTTGCGACTTGAGGGCGCGAGCTAGATTTCGCAGCTTGCGGGAGACGGAAATATCTTCTAAAAAGCGGTGAAAATCCCGCAGGATGAAAATGGCCGGGGCAGATGTCCCGAGCTGCTCTACCCATTCGAGAGCTTGGAGGGGGTTCCGACGAGCGGCTCCGTTATCGTTAGGGTTCGCCTGATAGCCATCGACAAAATCCCAAACATAAACGGCTCGATTGCCACAGTTTTTAGCCGAAAGGGCAATCGTTTCTTCGAGGCGCTCTTCTTCTAGAGTCGGGATATAAATTAATGGATAGCGCGCCCGTAGCAGCAGTTCGAACTCATCCTTAAACATAGTCAGTTTTGGGTTTGGGCATTGATGAGAGGTTAGAGTGGAGAGCCATTTTTTAAGCCCCGCGTATGGTTCTAATCTGCAGCGTGCTATCGATCGAGAGGTTTCAGACCATTGAGAAGCGGGTCGTTTGACGGGTGAGTGGAGCGATAAATTCCGAGCGTTCGCCCCCGAGCCTTTCACCCGTAGCCTTTAGGAACGATGGTACGGCTCAATTGGGCAATTGACCTTTGAGGGCATCTAAAGCCGACCAGCGGCGATCGACCGAGACTTCCGATCGCTCTTCTGAGGAAATTTCCTCTACCGTACAGTTGCCATCGCACAGTTGTTTGGAGGGAAAGGCAAGACAGAACTGTTCGTATAGCCAAGTGGCTGGCTCGAATTCCCCTTGAGGAGATAAGGTCTCGAGCAACTCCTCGAACAGAATTTCTTGTTCTAAGGGTTCGAGTCGATCGGGTTTTTTCTCCTCCAGCCAAATGACTTCCGATGGCGTGATTTGCAGGCGCTCGTTATATTGCTGCAAGCAACGATGGCAGGTGAAGGTGATAATCGCTTCCGCCTGAGCCTTGACTTCTAGGTAATTGCCCCGATGGGAGACCTGCAACTGTCCCCGAACGGGCATCAACGTTGGCAAATCCGGTAAAAATTCTTGAAATTCGATCGTCTCGGTGCGATCTCGAGCCTTGGCCAGACTCGGAATATAAATGGAATCCATCCTACGCTTTTTCCTACTCCCACTTGAGTTGCGAGAAATGAGAACATCCCTCAAAAACGCTTATCCACGCAATCTTACGACCAAATGCCGATTGGGTTCTTGGCCTTGGCTAAAGGTTTCGAGATCGCCATCTTCTTTGAGGAAGGTATGCATCTGACGGCGTTCTGCCGACGAGAGAGATGCGATCTCGCGTTCTTCTCCCGACGATCGAACCTGCTCGGCTATTTGTCGGGCGCGCTCGCGTAATTCCTCTTGCCGCTCGAGGCGATAGCCATTTAACTCGACGGTATAAGCGGCTTGTTCTTCGTCAGATTTACCAATGTTGAGAATGGAATTTGCCAGATACTGAATTGAATCTAAAACGCGACCGTTGGCTCCGATCGTCGTCGAAATTTGCTCGGGGGTCAGCTCGGAAGCATCTATCGTTAACCAATATCCATCACCGTTACCTCGGGCATCGACTTTGGAGGGCAAGCCACTGAGTTTCATCAGTTTTTCCAACCATTGTTGACCCCGTTGCAGTTTTGTATCGCTCGTCATTTTTGTTGCTACCCCATTTGTATCTCGAGCGGGAAAAGCGATCGGGCTTTTCCCACAGCTCTACACTCAACGATCGCTCGCCATTCTATCTTCAGAGCGATCTGGCCAGTTAACCCGCTTTCTTTTTCGATCGGCTTCCCGGCTCGAACGGTAGAGTATTGCGCCCATCTTCTCCAGATAATTTGGCTTCCTTTGCCTGAGCATCGGCAATTTTCTGAAGATTTTCGGGTAGGGGTTCTTTGGACAAGATAAACGTTTGAGCGGTCTGGAAGATATTGGCAATGACCATATACATCAACACGCCGGCCGGAAGGGGGAAGAACAAAAACATCCCCGAAAATAGCACTGGGGTGATTTTTGTAATTGTCTCTTGCTGGGGATTTTGGCTCGCCCCTTGAGAACCCGACAATAACTGGTTTACGTAGAGGCTCAGTCCGAAGAACAGAACCATACCGACAATATCCCAGTGGATGTTCCCATTTTCATCCGTGGCCCCGACTCGACCGAGGGCTTGAATGAACAAGAAGCCTTTATTGGCTGCCAGTCCCGGAACCGTACCTTGAATCGTGGCTTGACCGGGCGCTAACGCCTCGATCGTTCCATCTGGGTTCACCTGCAATCGTTCTTCCCCTTTGGTCACCGTCCACTGAGGAACCAGTTTGGTATCGGGGCGATCGCCGGTCAATTCTGATAGTTTTTGACCTTCCAAGGTTTGGAATTCGACTTGGGTATTTTCGCCAACCACCAATCGATTTCCGGCGGGAAGAATCGCCGTCAACTGAGAGCGATCGCCGTCGGCAATATAGATATTCTGAGGCTTCGTGGCGAAAACTTGAGGCTGGATGCGTTCGATCTGTTCCCTGGGAAAGATTTCAACATCAACGGTATAGTTAATATCCGTAAATGGCGAGCCCCTAAAGGTCGCAAACAGGGCAAACAGCACCGGCATTTGAACCAAGACCGGCAGACAACCCGCAAGCGGGTTGCCAAACTCTTTGTAAACCTTGCTCATTTCTTCCTGCTGCTTGGCAGGATTCTATTTGTAGCGAGTTTGAACTTCTTTATCTCGCTTTTGCATTTCGGGATTAGCCACTCGCATCCGACGCATGTTGCGAATCGAACCCGCGCTTAAAGGATAAAGCGCAAAGCGAATGACCAATGTTAGGGCGACAATGGCTAAGCCATAGCTCGGCACGATCCCGTAGAAAAAATCCAGGATCGGCAGCATGACATTATTCGAGAGAAAACCGACACCAAAATCCATTCGTTTTACATCAACCTCTGCACTCTACTAGTTCTCGTAGTGAATTCACCCGATTCGCTCGATTTTAGCGACGGGCTGACTCACTGGCATCGCGAGCTTTGGGGGAAATTTTGTCATTAATGTGGTCGTAAATTTCCCGGAACCGAGGAATCGCCCTTAACTCTAGACGACTGCCATCTTTGAGGGTGACGACCAGATCGCCCCAGCTTCCCCAGCCTCGAGGCATTTTTACAACTTTCACCACTTCGGGATAAATCAAATCCGTTCGATCTCGTCCCATCCAGCCCCCGGTGACGGAGATGCGGCGATTCGTAATCCGGTAGCGCAACCAAACCGCCCGAACGATCGCACCG
>NZ_JADEXN010000372.1 GCF_015207075.1 Zarconia navalis LEGE 11467 | reverse complement strand
CGATCCGTTATCTCGAATCCGAATCGTCACGGTATTGTTGGAGGATGCCTCGGTGCGAATCTCGATCTTTGTCTTTTCCCCTCTAGCTTGTCGCTTTTCCTCTAACGCATCGATCGCATTTGCCAGCAGATTCATAAATACCTGATTGAGCTGGCCGGTATAACAATCGATCGGAGGCAATTGTCCGTATTCTTTGACCACTTCGATCTCGGTGTACTCTGGCTTGGCTTTGAGGCGATTTTGCAGAATCATCAGCGTACCATTGATTCCGTCATGGATATCCACCGTTTTGATTTCCGCTTCATCCAGGCGAGAGAAGTTGCGCAGGGATTTGACAATTTCCTGGATGCGATCGGCTCCAACTCCCATAGATCGCAAGAGCTTCGTCAAATCTTTTTGGATAAAATCGAGTTCGATCGCTTCGATTTCTTCTTGGATGATGGGGGCGGCAGTGGGATATTCCTGCTGGTAAAGTTCCAAGAGGTTGAAGATATCTTCTATATATTCCTTGGCATGGATGAGATTGCCGTAGATAAAATTCACCGGATTGTTAATCTCGTGGGCAACTCCAGCCACCATCTGCCCCAAACTCGACATTTTTTCGGCTTGAATCAGTTGAGCTTGGGTGCGTTGAAGTTTGTGCAGGGTTTCCTGGAGAAATGTAGTTTTGTCGTGAAGTTCCTGGGTGCGCTCTTGCACTCTTTGCTCGAGGGTTTGATTGTAGTGTTCGAGCTGTTCGTTGGCTTGTTGTTGTTCTTGTAACAGTTGCTTCACCCGTCCGATGAGCTGATTCACCGCCAAAGCCAATACTCCTGCTTCGTCCTGGGTGGTGACAGGTGCTTGGAGGTCGAAGTTGGCTTCGGCAGTGGCTTTGTGGGCGATGTAAGTGACTTTTTTTAGGGGGAGAGAGATGGCACGGCTGGTCCGAATGGCAAACAACGCCGCGATCGAACCTGAAAGTAAAATGCTCGCGGCGATCGCTCGCATCTGAAGTGTCTCTGCTATTTGCAAATATTCTTCGGCATCCTCAGCTTCCTGGGCGATGACTTCACCGACCGATTCCAAATCCTCTGAAAAGTTCCTCATCGATCGACCGAGGAGATTTTGGTTCAAGCGAATTAATCGTTCTCGATCTTCTTCTACCTCTTCGGGTCGCCAATTGCTAGGAGTGATATCGCCTACAATAAATTCAACTTCGCCAAAGTACGCAGCCGTCACACCATCGTATTTTGTCGTCAGTTTTTTTACCAGTTCTAACTCGTCCGACTGCTCGTCACTCTCTGGGGAGATGTAAGAGGCTTTTAACTCCCGCCAAGCGCGATCGAACCCGGCAACGTGGTGTTGGAACTCGATATATTCTTCTTGAAATATCTCGGGTTGCCGACCCAAGATAATTATCCGGTGCTGGTGCAGGAGTGCGTGGCTGAGTTCTCGATCGAGGGTCGCCAACAGGCGGGTTTCTTCAAGGACATCTTCGATCTGTTGTCTGGCTAAGTCTTGGTGGCGATCGCCCAAAACAATACCCACTGTCGTTCCCGAAATCGCAATTCCCAAGGTCGCAGCATACCCCAAACTAATTTTTTGACCGACTTTGAGACTGTGGAGCCAATTTCCGACGGGCGCGATCCAAGGGGTGAATAGGCGAGATCGGATATTGGCTGTCAGGTTTGAGGTCACTAAACGAGTCAAAAAAACTGGTCGAGGGTTATCTGTGTCCATAATTAGAGGTGTCAGTACTCCGAAGTGAGATAGGATGAGATACTTCAATATGACTTCAGTCTCACCCTAACAATCACTTGTAAAAAGATTGTGAAGGTAGATCGAAACGATGTAAATCTTTAGATATACGGCAAAAGGAGGGAATAGGAACGAGAAAATAATAATAATAATATTAAGTTTTGTTTTAACTATCCAGGCTTAATTATTTCTGTAATTTAGATAAGACAGAAGCCCGATGAAATAGATATAAAGAGGTCTTGACTCAAGTTTAATATGGGAGCGACGTGAAATCATTTAAGTGAAATGCGATCGCCACCATGTAAAAACCCTTAACTTCTTCCACAAAAAAAATGAACTCAAACCGAATTCAACTAAACGATCGGTCGCACTCAAACGAGCTTTCACTTTGCCCGCGATCGCTATAAAGAACTCGAAAGATTAGACGATCGCGAAATACTTCGTCTGTGGTGGTAAACCATCTGTGATTCGATCGCCGTTCCGGTTCGTGCTACAACAGGGATTGATATTTGCGATTTTGGATGGGTTCTGGCATGGGACGAGTCTTTTTATCAGCGGGACATGGCGGCTTCGAGAACGGTCAGATCGATCCGGGGGTCATTGCTGGAAATACCACCGAAGCGGCTGTTGCCATCAAAATCCGAGATTTAGTTGCCAGCAGCCTGCGCACTCGTCAAGTGGAGGCTCTCATCGTCCCCGACGATCTCAGTGCCGCTCAAACTCTCAATTGGATTAACCTGCGCTATCGTGCTGGAGATATCGCCATCGAACTTCACGCCGAAGGAACCACAAACCCAAATATCCGGGGAACCACCGCCTACTATATTGCCAACAACCCCCAACGCCAAGAGCATGCCGATCGAGTACTAGAAGCCTTGCTGAGGAAGGTCCCACAGCTACAAGATCGCGGAGCGAAACCGGATACGGAAACAGCCACGGGGAGTTTGCTCTTTTGTCGGGGGGTGATTCCGCCGTCGGTGTGGCTGGAAATTGGGTTTCTCACCAACCCCGACGATCGCTTTTTGATGCTCAATCGCCGCCAGGATGTTGCCGAGGGCATTGCCGATGGATTAATCGCCTGGGAGGGGGGAACCTCGTTACCCGACCCTATTGTACCGGTTCCTCCCGCACCGACCTATCCCACCATTGGTATTAATGTCAACGGTCAAATGTATGAAGGGTCGGGTTTGTTAGTCAATGGCAATTCTTTCATTCCAGTGGACTTAGCCGATAGTTTGGGGGTAGACCTATCCAATGCTGCCAATATTCGCCGCCTTCGCTACCGCAATGTGGTGTATATCAAAGCTGTCGATTTGCGAGATTTCAATATCTCTGTCGGCTGGAACAATACCAGTCGCGCGGTGGTTTTACGCTCGATCTTACCCATTTGCGTGGGTCAGTTGGATAAGATTATGGGCCATGGCAACTCCACAGAAGTGCAGTTGATGATTTTCCTGCGAAATACGAACGCGGCGGCAATCTCTGCGTTTCCCGAAATTGCCAAGCTGTATCGAGAGGAGGCAAGCGTCGAGGGGGTCAACTACGATATTGCTTTTACTCAGATGTGTTTGGAAACCAACTTTCTGCGCTTTGGTGGGGGAATAACGGCAAACTCGAACAATTTTGGTGCGTTAGGTTCGGCAACGGGCGATCGTCCTGCGTCTTTCGCTAGTGCGAGAGAGGGGGTGAGGGCGCACATCCAACACCTAAAAGCTTACGCGAGTACGGAACCTCTAGTGCAATCCGTGGAAGATCCCCGGTTTCGCTTCATCACGCGGGGAGTTGCGCCATTGGTCGGTCAACTTGACGGTCGCTGGTCGGCTGCTGCCAACTACGGAGCGCAGATTATGGCGTTGGTACGGCGACTTTACGAGTCGGCGAGTTTGCTGTAGGCGGATCGTTAAGTTTCGCAAATGCTTTCGATCGACGTTCTAAGCCTCAGTCTTACGACCATCAGAGGTCGATCGTTATCTTACGCATAGATTAACAGCTAGTTAAGATAAGGTTATAATAGACTTCTCAAGTCTACTGACTACTGTTTCCACACTCTAGAAGTCGTTGATATGGAATGATTCGGATGCTGGTTACCGAATACATTCTTGTTTCCGTCCCGTTCGTCGATCGATATCAATATTTGCTCCATAGCAAATATTGAAAGATAAAAGAAGACGAATAGAATCAACATTTTAGTCACTTTTTCGAGGCTCTTAATACTCGCTATTCTATTTTGAAATTGCGAAAACTTTGTGTTGAGATAGTGATTTTTTGCTCCATTTTCAGAGAAAGTAAATCATCATGAAGACCGGTTCTAGTTCATTCAAAAATGACTCAAGTTCTTTTAACTTAGATGCACCATTCAAAGTCGATATAGATGTTGCCGTTTTTGCGCGAAAAACGTTACGATTTCTCCTAATCGTCGTTACCAGTCTAGTCTGTTTGTCAATCTTGGGAGATCTGGCTCGCTCTTTTCTGCCAGCTTTTCCTCTTCGCAACTTTTTCACCTATAAATTTGCACTGAGAAACGAACATAATTTCCCGACGCTCTACTCATCGTGGGCATTGCTTTTTTGTTCGGTGATTATCGGCTTTATTTCCTGCTTGAAATTTCGCATCAAAGATCGATATACTCTTTATTGGCAAATTTTGTCTCTCGTCTTTTTCTACTTATCGGTTGATGAGTTAATTGGACTTCACGAATCTTTCTCGGCTCCTATGCATAGGCTCGGGATTAACGGCGTGTTTCATAACGCCTGGGTCGTTCCTGGATTTATCGTTCTGTCAATATTTTTGTTATCTTTCTACAAATTTTTCCGTCATTTGCCGCAATCGACGCAATACTTAACGGCATTATCTACCGTTTTAGCCGTCGGTGGTGCTTTTGGAGTCGAACTCATCAATGGATATTACAAATACCTGCATGGAGAGGACAATTTCGGCTATATTGCCCTGAGTACCCTCGAAGAAATGATGGAAATGTTGGGTATCGTTTTATTTATTTATGCCTTGCTCGCTTACCTTCCTCAAATGGGTATCAACCGTATCAAGTTTGCTTTTAATGTCGATCGAAAAGAATAATTGGCAGTTTCATGTCGGAGAAAGTGACTTACAGCAGCGCTTATACCCTCGTTCCCACCTACGAATGTTTTAATCGCTGCACCTACTGTAACTTTCGTACAGAACCCGGCGGTAGTCCGTGGTTGAGTTTGGCTGCCGCCGGGAAAATCCTCCAATCCCTGCAAGACACCGGGACGATCGAGATTTTAATCCTCAGTGGCGAAGTTCACCCAAAGAGTTCGCGACGTCAAGCATGGTTCGATCGCATTTACCAGTTGTGCGAACGGGCCTTGTCTCTAGGCTTCCTCCCCCATACCAACGTCGGGCCGCTGAGTTGGGAAGAAATGGCACAACTCAAGCAGGTCAATGCCTCTATGGGGTTAATGCTCGAACAAACGACCCCCAAACTGATGGAATCCGTTCATCGCCACGCCCCCAGCAAACGGCCCCAAATCCGCCAGCAACAGCTAGAATGGGCCGGAAAACTGCAAATTCCCTTCACCACGGGTTTGTTGCTGGGTATTGGGGAAACTCCCGCCGACTGGGAACAGACCCTAGAAACGATCGCCGCAAGTCATCGCCAGTGGGGCCACATCCAGGAAGTCATCCTTCAACCCCACAGCCTCGGACAGCAGCAACCCTGGGCAGGAGATACCTTCCAGCCTCAGAAATTAGTAGAGGTGGTAAAACTCGCCCGTCAGATTTTGCCCCCCGAGATTACCATCCAAATTCCCCCCAATTTAGTCGCCACCCCCGAGATTCTCTTGGCCTGCTTGCAAGCAGGGGCAAGGGATTTGGGG
>NZ_JADEXN010000371.1 GCF_015207075.1 Zarconia navalis LEGE 11467 | reverse complement strand
GTTGTGCCCCGTCCAAAAAAACGGTATCGGAACTGAGGATATAATGAGCCAGGGTCGAATTAGACAGCAGGGGAACGAGTGGAAATTCGAGGCGATCGAGATTGCTTCTCCTGCTAGTTGGAAGAGCCAAAAGCGATCGAAAACCTTGATGTTCCCTAACGATGCCGAACTAGATCTGGCACTGAAATCTGGAGATCGAGCGGCGCTGGGGACGATCTACGATCGCTACGGTAGCGTCGTTTACGGTCTGGCGCTGAAAATGCTTGCCGATCCCCAAGAAGCGGAAGATCTGACCCAAGAAGTTTTCTTAACCCTTTGGCGTCAGGGAAGTTACAACCCCGATCGCGGTTCGTTGGGTAGCTTTCTGACGGTGATGACCCGTTCTCGAGCCTTGGATCGATTGCGATCGCGCAGCCGGAAGCTAAAATTTTTGGGACGATGGGGGCAAACCCTATCGGAGAAAATGGGGTCGGTGACACCCTTTGAAGAAGCTGCCGTGCGCGAACGTCGCGATCGCGTGCGCCACGCCCTCAAAATGCTCCCCGCGAAACAGCGTCAGATTTTAGAATTATCCTATTACCAGGGTTTGAGTCAGTCGGCAATTGCCCAACGGTTAGAGCTACCCCTGGGAACGGTGAAAACTCGATCTCGGCAGGGTTTATTAAAGCTCAGGCAGTGTTTGCAAGATGCAATGGAATAACTCGATCGAGGGATGTTTGAATACCCAGCGCGCGATCGAGCCGGAATTTTAAATTTTTTTGAATTTTGAATTGGAGCAAAACCATTGACTCCCGAACACATAGAAGAACTCGCAGCGGGATATGTTCTAGGCAATCTGAGTTCCGAGGAAACAGAGGCGTTCGAGCAATTACTGGCGAACCAGCCACAACTGCACCTAGAAGTCGAGCAACTGCGAGAGACTCTCGAATTAATGCCCTACGCACTGCCGGAAGTCGTTCCTCCAACCCGATTGCGATCGGCGATTCTCGATGCCATCGAGCCGGCAGCTGCTCCCCTCAAACCCATACAGCAAGGGAAAATTCGTCCTTATTGGGTCGGAATCGCCGCCATTGCCGCGATCTCCGCGATTGCCCTGGGAATCGATAATTACCGTCTGCGCCGCCAACTCGCAGCAGAATCTCCACTCCCCGGTCGCCATCAAATCGTCAGTGCGGAAGTTTTGCAAGCGAACGGTTGGGACGGGGTGACGCGGTTGGTGAGCGACCATATGAATTCTCTCGATCGCGATCGCGGCCCGGTGGATTTTGCCTCCACCAGCGTCGCGGAAATTTCCGATCGCTTTGCGCCTCAATTTAGCTTCGAGCGATCGGCTCCGACGGTAGCACGAACTCAAGTTCGGCTACTGGGGGGCAGTTTCTGCAAGCTCGGCAAAATTAAGGGTATCCGATTTACCTATCGTACGGGCAACGATCGGCTTATTTCCTTTTATCAGCTCGAAGCCTCCGAACGCAATGCATTTCCGCTGTCTGGAAGCGATCGACTTTATATTCCCTCTCATCGAGGTCCAAGTGCGATCGTCTGGAATCAAGACGAGATTCTTTACGCCTTGGTTTCGGAGCTACCCCCAGGGAAACTTCAGGAAGTCGCCGCCCATGTTCGATGAGTCAGTTAATTTTAGACCGATGTTAGACCGCGATCGGACAGCAGGAAAAGAGAGGATTCATTCGGATCTTCTCTTTTCCACTATTCAACTATATCGAGCGAGCGGGTGCGACAGGACTCGAACCTGTGACAAACTGCTTAGAAGGCAGCTACTCTATCCAGCTGAGTTACGCACCCAGGATTTTTTGGGCTTGTTAACCACTCGTTCCATATAATATTGTATCCGTGCCCGCCCGTACGAATCAAGTTACGATTCTAGAGAGTTCGAGTCAAAGTGCAAAGACCTCTACGCTCAATGTAAACTAAAACAACGTACAAATCGGTAGCCGTTAAGATAAGGTGTTAATCAGTGCAGTTGCGCTTGCGCCTTGTCAGTGCGCTTTCGATCTCGGATATGGCTTGCTCGACAAATCAAACTCGTTTGTGACAAGTCTAAATTCTTGGCTTGGCGCGTGTATCCCAAACGCGATCGCTCCGCCATCGCCAGTATCATCGGCCCTGACAGGAGTCCATTGGCAGTGTCATGTTTATTTTAAAAAGGCAGGATGTTGAAATCTCCGGTATCCAGCACCCTAAAACGGGCCAGCAGATTCCAATTCTCAACTATCAGGGGCAGACTTTTCGCTTGATCAGCGTCTTCAACGCCAAACAAGCCGAGGAAGCTAGAGCCTTCTGGAGAGATTTGACAGATAACCGAGGCAAAGCTTGCGTATTACTCGAAGAACCCGATCGATTTAGCGTGTGGGGTAAAATTCGAGTCGAGCAGCTTAACGACGAAGCCTCGGGTGGGGGTGTAGAGGCAGCTCCGTGCTATACTCAAGCTTCAATCCTTCTATTGCAGGAAGTTTATTACAGTATCGAAGACTTACTCGGAAATCGTCAAGCTAGCGCCTTTCAAAAAGAAATCGCGAAAGTCTTCCAACAATGGAAATTTCCCCAGGCAGACTCAGAAAACGCTGTGAACGAACTGCTAGATTTAGACCCTCTAGAAGGCGATCGAGTTCCTCCTTGGCAAGAACATCATCTCAATACGCTCTTGCAGGAGTTGCACCGATTAGGTAAAGAGTATTTTGGAAATTCTAACTTTGTCGAGCGTGTCATTGAAGCTTTACAAGATATGCCAGACTCAGAGCGGACTCAGTTTATTGAGTGGCTCAATCAATCCCCCTTGGGCAAACTCTGGGCAACAGCTTAAGAATCATTGAAAATCACCATCGAGATTCCATGAATATGGGAAGGTAGATTTAACAATTGCCGCCTAGATTATTCGTTCGATATATGGCTCGTTCTTCGTCTCACAATTCTGTCGCGAAATTCCTATGAGTACGACCTCAGAAAAATCTTCTAAATCTGGCGATCCCAAATTACTTTCAACTCAGGCTCTTGTCCTGATGGGTGTTGCTATTGGGGTTTCCGCCCTACTCTTTTACTTATTATTTAGCGTATCCCTACCTGGGGAAAGCCGACCCTATTGGTACGGCATCGGGACGTTACTGTTCGAGCAAGTGGGATTCCTTTTTGCTACCTTCCTCTGCCTCCGAAATGGATTGAGCAACCAAATTGTGAGCGGGCGAAACGTCTGGATGGGCATTGGTTTGGGTATGCTGTGCTACTTTACCGGCAACTTATTCTTTAGTTGGTGGGAACTTTACTGGGAACTCGATCCCGCTGTTTCTTTCGGCGATTTGTTTTATCTGAGCAGCTACGTATTTTTGTCCATCGGGATGTTCCTCGCGGTTCGATCGAGGCGCTTGAATTTAGAATTGTGGCAGTGGGGGGTCACCGCAGCGATCGCTGCGGCGGGTATGGCTTTTGCCGTTTGGATCGCCTACCCTCTGGAGTTGGGCGTGAGTTCCGATCCAGTCGTTGAAGAGCCAGTCATGGAAGAGGTTGCCCCCGAGACACCCGAAGTCGCACCCGGTGCCATCGACGGGAGTGCCGCGCCCCAAATAGAACAGCCGATCGTCAGTGAAGCTACCGAAACAGCCCCCTCTCGCGAAGCTCCCGCATGGGTGCTGCAAATGGAAACTGAGTTAGATACTTATTCTTCTTGGTTGACGCTCGCTTATGTGGTGCTCGATGTCGTCTTGCTCGTGGTGGCAACGCTACTGCTACTGGCATTTTGGGGCGGACGGTTTTCTCAATCGTGGCGGATGATTGCCGCTGCTGCTTTTTCCCTTTATATTGCGGATATGTGGTACAAATACGCCGAGAAAAATATCCCCAATTACGAAAGCGGCGATTTACTCGAAGTCTTTTGGGTGTTTACCGGCGTCTTTTTCGCAATTGGAGCCGTTCTAGAATACGATGTCTCGACCAAATCGAGTTCTCGTCGCGGTCGCCGTCGGGGAGGCTCCTAGGGCAAATTATCACAAACAGTCCTCTTTTCTAACTAAAGAACGTTTCGCTTTAACCCTCAAGAGTTCGCCTCCGAAACCTACCAGCATGAGTGCCAGAAAACTATCCGATGCCGATCGAAAAGCAATTCTCGAAGAGTATCGACAACCCGGAGAAACCACTCTCACCATTGCCAATCGCTATGGGGTGAGTAACTCGACGATTAGTCGAATGCTCAAGAGTAGCTTGTCACCGAAGGAGTACGAAATGCTCATCAGTCAAAAGCGGGCGACTCGCACTCACCATTCGCCCGCTCGAACTCCGGCGAAAAAGAAACAGATAGAACTCTCTTCCGCATCCGAACAACCCGAAAAATCCGAACAACCCGAACAACCCGAACTGTCTGAGAAATCTGAGAAGCCCGAGAAGCCCGAGAAGCCGAAAAAAATCGAGAAAATTGAAAAAGCGGCTCCTTCTCCCTCCCCCTCATCCGTTTCTGACTCTACGGGACGACGACGGCGGAAGCGTTCTTCCGCTCATGAAGATGAGGATATTGAAAATATTCCGGACGAGCCGCCTTCCCCCCTCCCAGTCAAAGCTGTGGATGACGAGCGAAACGAGGAGGTTCGACCCGATAAAAGTAAAAGTCCGCCCAAACTCAAACGAGATCGCGCCCAAGAGGAGAGCGATCTCGAGGAGGAGGACTTCGAGCTGAGCGAGGGACTTGAAGATTTCGAGGATGACGAGGATTTTGAGGACGTCCCCGGTGATGAATCGGACGAAGAACCGCCGACTAAAAAAGCGAAAACCATCGGATTGGGTGCTGTCCAAGTGCTACCCTTTGCCGGAGCGAGTTTACCCAAAACTTGCTACTTGGTGGTCGATCGTGCCGCCGAGCTGATTACCCGACCGCTAAAAGATTTTGGAGATTTGGGCCAGATTCCAGCACGGGAAGTGTCTGAAAAAACCTTACCCATTTTCGACAACCATCGAGTCGCTCGACGCTTTGCCAACCGCAGCCAGCGGGTAACGAAGATTCCCGATTCGCGGATGTTGCAAAAAGTGAGCGCTTACCTACTAGCCAAAGGTATTACCCGTATTCTCATTGACGGTCAGGTTTATTCGCTCTGACCAAGATTCGGAGTTGTCGAGGGTGAGAACGATGGTTTTAAAGTCAAAATCTCGCAGCTTTAGTACCAGATAATTTCGATTTTGGGTGACGTACCAAAACTCTTTCCCGCGACGGGTATAGTAAGTGCCAGCTTTGATGATGCCTGGAAAAAAAGTTCCCGGCGCGCGCAGTTCGAGCCAATCGCTCGGTGGTTCTTCTGTACTCGCACTTTCGATGCGATCGAGGGGAATTTCCCAGGTTTTTTCCCAGTTAAATGCCCAAAGCTGCTCGAACCATTCCCACTCGATGGAAAGGGTATTACCGATAAGACCGAGAATCACGAGAATTGCTCCGAGATGTATTGCTCTTAAAGATAGAAGGGCCCATCAAGGTCACAGCACCGCCGAGCAGTCCGATGCCGACGCTCGCCCCCAGAACGACACCGAGGGGCATTTGAACCGATCGCAAGGTTAAAAAGCTCAGAGAGACTAGCGTTGCATTTTGGACGGAGAGGATCGAGATCGCCACGAT
>NZ_JADEXN010000370.1 GCF_015207075.1 Zarconia navalis LEGE 11467 | reverse complement strand
GGATAAACGACTCATCCGGCGTTCCCACTACAAACGCGCCGTGTGTAGCCAGGTGAATCGTGTTGTAGCGGTTAAATTGGGGAACGGCATCGGGGGTGAAGTCGGTATCGATGAGTTGGGTGGTGGGAACGGTATCGGCGAGATTTTCTACCTCTACCCCGGCAAACGGCAATCCGGAAAAGTTAAAGGCTTGTTCGCCGACGTTGAAGCTGTAGTTTCCGGTCGTAAACGCACCTGCGAGAACGTTGAGTTGCGGTTGCGGTTGGGTGTCCAGGTCGGTGAGGGAGTAGGCGGTAATATGGTTGATGCGGTAACGCTGCACCAGCCAGTTTTCCCCGTCGTGTAAGGCCGCTAGGGGAATGTAGCGCAGTTGTCCGTCGGGCCCGTAGATAATGGTTTCGGCGTTGGCAGCTTTCAGGTCGTTTTCGAGGGGTTCAATTAGCCAGGAGTAGAGTTGCCGCGCGGGGGTTTCGGCATCGGCTGTGGGGTTTTGCAAGGCGCTGCGAAAGGCGGCGATGGTGGCGTTGAGTTCTTGTTTAGAAACGGCAACGGTGCGGCGAATGGGGGGAGAGTCGGGTGTGGTGAGGATGAGTTCGAGGCGATCGTCCAGGATGAGAGGATAGAAGAGGACGGCGTTTTGTTCCAGGTTTCTCAGGTTATCTTGCAAGCCGTTGAAGTCTCCCATCCGCAGGAGTAAATCTTGGCTGAGGGTTTCGGGACTGCGTTGGGTGACTAATGCCAGGACTTCCTGGGAACGGGTAAAGTTGTTGAAGTCTTGGCGAATTTGACCTTGTGCGTCGGTGAGTTCGGCAAGGCGCTGTGATTCGGCTGAGGTGAGGGTGTCTTTTTGTTCGAGTTGGAAACGTTCTTTGCCAATTTCCACGGCTTCGTCGAGGATAGCTTGATAGCGATTCCAGGCTTCTCGTTCGGCTGGAAGATTCGGCAATCCTTGTGTGGTGTTGGCGTTGCCGCGCACGTTGCGGAGGTAGTCGTCGAGTTCTTGGACTTTGAGTAAGTCGAGGACTCGTTGCGCTTCGAGGATGCGATCGTTTTGCAGGAGGAGGTCGGCTAGGTTTCGATAGGCGACAGCAACATTTTCGGTATAAGAGTTTTGCAATTCTGGGGAAAGTCCCTGAATATCTTTTCGGATGGATTCGTAAATGTTAACGGATTGTTTGTAGAAGACGATGGCTAACTCTGGTTGATTTTGCCTTGCTAGCCAAGCCCCGATATTGTTGAGTGTTCTACCTTCATTTTCACGAGTACCAATTTCTTGGTGAATTACTAACGCTCGTTGAAAAAACTCCATCGATTGGGGGTGCTGTTCTAAGAAATAATAAGCAAGACCCATATTTCCCAGAGATATAGCCTCTCCTTTTCGATATCCAGTTTCTCGAGCGATGGCTAAAGACTGTTGCTGATACTCGATCGATTTCTCGTATTCTCCTAAGCGCCAATAAACATTGGCCAAATTCCCCAAGGCTCGACTCTCTCCATCCCGATCTCCGAGTTCCCGAGCAATTGCCAACCACTGCTGAAAGTATTTAATAGCTTTTTCGGGTTGATTCAGATTTTGGTAAGTAATGCCCAAATTGCCTAGAGAATTCGCTTGTCCCTGTCGATCTCCAATGTCTTGCCGAATAGCCAGAGACTCCTGAAGGTACTCAAGTCCTTGCTGATATTGTCCTAGATTGTCATAATAATTACCGAGATTGCTTAAAGATGTCGCTTCTCCAGCTCGATCCCTAATGTCCTGTTGAATGACCAGAGACTGCTGAGTGAACTCAATAGCCTGCTGATATTTTCCTAAACTTTTATAAGCACTGCCGAGATTGTTAAGAGAATTAGCTTGTCCCCATCGATATCCGATTTCTTTGCGAATCGTCAGTGCTTGCTGATGGTATTCAATGGCTCTGCGATACTGCCCTAAGCTATCGTAAGCATTTCCCAAATTGGTGAGAGAGTTGGCTTCTCCGGTTCGATCCTCAATTTCTCGCGCGATCTCCAGAGACTGCTCGAAACGATTGATTGCCTCTTGGTATTGTCCGAGGTCGTCGTAAACAACACCGAGATTATCTAAGGAATTCGCCGCGCCCCAGCGATCTCCTATCTCTTCTTTAATAGAAAAAGAGTTTTGATGATACTCAATTGCCAATTGGTACTCTCCTAATCCATTGTAAGCGCGACCTAAACCGCTCCAGGCAAAGGCTTCTTCTTGCCGATTGCCAACTTCCTGCGCGATCGCTAAAGCTTGTTGATGAAACTCGCTCGCTTGCAAGTATTCTCCCAAGGCATAATAAGCAAAGCCGAGATTATTCAAAGAAGTAGATTCTCCAGACCGATCGTCAATTTCCCGCACAATTTCAAGAGCTTGTTGGTACAGAGTAATGGCTTGCTGATACTGCCCCTGATATTCAATCGCAACACCCATATGGTTCAAGGAAGCAGCTTCTCCAACGCGATCGCCGATTTCCCGATATATCTCCAATGCCTGCCGGCACGATTCGATTGCTACTTCGTACTGACTGGTTTGCCATTGCTCTTTACACAACTCCAAAAAGCGATCGGCTTCTGTTTCTGCATTTTGACTTGTTTGCACCTCCCCTGCCTCAACTTCCACTCCCCGAACCGATAGCGGCACTGCCAGAGACAGCAGCAACGCCAGTAGGGGAATGCCAAACAACTTGAGGGAAGGTTGCATCGAAAATATCCTCTGCGGTAATGCGATCGACTTTACCTTGATGTACGTCTGGTGAAGGTGAAGTTATGCACAATTTTGGCTAGAGGCGATCTCGATTTACCGAGTACGATCGTCAATTGCGGACATATTGGACTGAGGCTTCAGCTAAAATCCGATCGCGAATATAACGACTCAATTCGTTGGGCGTTCGTAAGTCTACAGTTCGCCCTCCAAACAGTTCCGAGAGTTCTTCCTGTAGCGTGATAATTCTAAATCCCGGTGTTTTTCCCGGCTCGAATTCAACTAAGATATCGATGTCGCTTTCCGGTCGAAAATCTTGCCGCAACACGGAACCAAATAAAGAGAGTTTCAGGATATGGTTGTGTTGGCAAAATTGGGCGATGCGATCGTGAGGAATGGGGATGGGAAGTTTCGCAGTAGGTTCGGCAGACATGGCGATCGCATTACTGACACTTTCATCAAGATGAAATCAAATCCGCTCGGCATTTGAATGAGTCGAGATCGGGTATTTCATTTGATTGTAATGGCGATCGCCCTTTCCCTCCTAATTCCGATCGAAATTAGTGTCGCGAGGGTCAATTTGCCCGGTTTTTGACCCCAAATTTGCCAACAATCGAGAAATTTTTTAACGATTTTTCAAGGGTTTGAGGGCTGTGATATACTTAGTTTTAGCCAATACAAGGGCGAAGCTATATATACTTATCGTACTGTTATCAAAGTAGACTGTACTTTAGCCAACATCAAATCTAAAGGGGCGATCGATTTCTACCCCTCAACTAAACCGTGCGCGAACTCTTGATGTTCGATCGTCCCCAACCCCGCTTGCAAAACCGATAGCACCGTCGCCATCTCTCCAGCCAATAGCGCCTCCACCGCCAACCACAACCCCGGAAACACTTGCGATCGCACGATTCCCTCCTCCGGCATCACGATAATATACTCATCCGCCTGCCAGCGAAACCAATCTAACTGACCCTCCAACGTGCGCCAGACGATATACTCTCGTACCCCATTGCGCCGATAAGCCCGTTTTTTGTCGTGAAGGTCGATGGCAGCACTACTCGCAGCAATTTCCACGACTAGTTCCGGCGCACCGCTAATACAATCGTCGGCGTCGATGCTGGCTTGCCTGCCGGGAATCATCAACACCGCATCTGGTTGCGGTTCGTTGTCGGGATCGAGGCGCACCGTGGGTTCGATGCCCAAAATCACCCCTGGCGTAAATGCTTGGTACGTTCCCAACCAACCGACGAGATGAGCGTGGGGTTCGCCATGACTTCTAAAGCGAACCGGAGATGCCATGTAGGTTACTCCTTCAATCAGTTCGGCTTTTCGGATATGGGGCATTGCCTGGTAGCGTTGCTCGAATTCGGTACGAGTTAAGCGGTCGCCATTTTCCAAGGGAGGTATCGAGAGGGATGGCTTGGCGAGAGTCATGGCAACGAATGGGGATAGATTCGATCGATTCTATTGTAGTGAAAGGCGATCGCGAACAACCCACCCAAGCTCCGTTTTTTCCCAAATGAGCTAAGGTTAGATATAACTTTTACGGACAGCATTTAGGGATCGGAGTCGGCAGTCTAGAGTACGATAAATTTCCCAGTCGAGAACGCTCGTTTTGCGCAAAGAGAATCGAGTCGTGACTGAGTTCTCCAACCTCAATGCTTTCCCTGTATATCGTGCGATGCGGAGTCGGTGGCGATGAAAAAATTTTTGTTCGCGTGTTTATTTTGTATTGGCTTGGGTTGGGCGTTGTTCAACTTTAAAGGCCTCGCAACCCAGGGAACCTACGATACGTTAGTTCTCGATTTCCGGGAAGACGTACCCATGGCGCAAATCGATCGAACCCTGCAAGAAATGGTCGATCGATATAATGTCGCGCCCCAGTTAAATAGTGAATTTTCTGGGGGCGATCGCCTGTACGTGATTCGCGGCGACAGGCTTCTTCTCGATCGACTCCGCAAATCCGACATCGCCGATTTAACCGAGTATATCGAACCCAACTATACCTACGGACTGCCCGAACCGATCGGTGAAAATGCCCTCTCCTCGGCAGGTTCGACGGTAAAAGTCAATCCCACTCTCAAAGGCCCCAACGATCCGATGTACAGCAAGCAGTGGAACTTGCAGAATATCGACGTTGAATCCGCATGGCAAGAAACCCAAGGTGAAGGCATCACCGTCGCCGTCATCGATACGGGAGTCAGCCAAGTCCCGGATTTAAAGGAAACGGAATTCGTCGGTGGCTACGATTTTGTTAACGATCGCACCGCCGCAGACGACGATAACGGTCACGGTACCCACGTCGCCGGAACGATCGCCCAATCCACCAATAACGGTTATGGCGTTGCCGGAATTGCCTACCAAGCTAATATCATGCCTCTAAAAGTGCTGGGCGCGCGCGGTGGCGGCACTACGGCCGATATTGCCGAAGCGATTAAATTTGCGGCCGACAACAAAGCCGATGTCATTAATATGAGTTTGGGCGGGGGCGGCGAAAGTTTTGCTATGAAAGAGGCGATCGCCTATGCCCGCAATAAAGGCGTGGTCATCATTGCCGCAGCCGGAAATGCCAACCAAAATGCCGCCGGTTACCCAGCCCGGTACGAAGGCGTAATCGGCGTTTCGGCCACCGACTCTGCCGCAGAAAAAGCCCCCTATTCCAACTTCGGGGCAGGGGTGGATATTGCCGCCCCCGGTGGCAACACCCAAAATGGGGAAGCTGGAGGAATCCTGCAAAATACCATCGACGGGCGATCGGGCGATAGCGTGTTTGCCGCTTTCCAAGGCACGAGCATGGCTTCCCCCCACGTCGCCGGTGTTGCTGCCCTGGTCAAAGCCAGCGGCATCGAGAGTCCCGATGAAATCGCCGAACTCTTGAAGCAGTCGGCGTGACCCGTTGCCGAAG
>NZ_JADEXN010000369.1 GCF_015207075.1 Zarconia navalis LEGE 11467 | reverse complement strand
CCAGTCATCTTTAAGGGAGGAGACGTGGACGAGTCCCTCTAAGCGATTGGGAGCCGCACCTTTTTCTCCCGATTCGAGTTCCACGAAGAAACCATAAGACTGCACGCCGGTAATTAAGCCCTGGAAGACTTCTCCCGTGCGCTCTTTCATCGCTCCAGCTTTTTGCAATCCGTTCAAATCTTCTTCAGCCTCGATGGCCAATTTTTCCCGTTCGGTTTGGGAAATCACCACGGCATTCAACTGACTTTCAAGTTCGTTATGGATTTCTGGAGGCAGGACATTCCAGTTGATATTGCCGTGGCAGGAAGAATGATGCAAATCCACTCGATCTTTCGATCTTGTCGAGCGGCGATCGCGTCCCCGATCGAAAACTGCGTGCAACACCCGCAGTACCAGCAAATCTGGATAGCGCTGCATGGGACTGGTGACGTGGGTGTAGCCCGATTCGATCGCCAATCCGAAATGAGACCCCGGCTTGGTGCTGTAGTAAGTGGATTTGAGGGTCGCTTCGAGCAAATAGGTTAAAATTTTCTCATCGTCCGACTCCACAAACTGCTCGGTGAATTGCTTGAAATCTGTCGAGTCGATGGCTTCTTCGTCTTCGAGCCACAGCTCCACGCCCATGTTGCTCGTCAGTTTCATCATATCCTGCACGTCGCTCAAGTCTGGGGCGGGATGAACGCAGAAAATACCGGGAACGTCGAGGGCGCGCAAATGCTCTCCCACGCATTGATTGGCAAGTACCGCTAACTCGCACGAAATTGCCTGGGCCGGTAGCATGGGAGAGAGAACCATCACCCCCAAAACATCTTCGTTGTCGAAATGGTTGTGGGTTTCGGGCAAATTCAACTCGCACGCACCTCGCTGCAATCGCTGTTCTCGCACAGCTTGGCTGAGCTTAAACAGTCTATCTAGCGCTTCTATTTCTCCCTCGGGTAAATCAACTTCACCCGATTCCCCATCGCGATCGAGGACGGCTTGTGCCTGGGTATAGGTCAACAGGCGATCGACTTGGATAACGCTCGGTTGAATCTCGAAGCCCAGGGTTTCCCCTTCCTCGTTGACGGTTATCGAAATCGACATCGCGAGGCGATCGACATCCGGCACCAGATTGCAAGCTTCTTTGATGTTATTCGGTAGTAGGGGAAGAATGGTATCGCCCAAGAAAATACTGCTCCCCCGTCGGCTCGATTCCCGATCGAGGGGGGAGTCTGCCGGGATATGGTAAGAGACATCACTGACGTGAACCCCGATTTCCCACTGCCCCGATTTTTTGAGTTTTTTGATGCTCAATGCCCGGTCGACAATATCGCTGTTGGAGGTTTCGTCAATAAACGCGAGGGTTACCAATTTACGGAGATTTTGTCGATTTTGCAGATCCGTTCGCTTGAGCTTTCCATCGATTCCCTCATCGGCTTTAAGAGCTTTGGACGGAAAAGCCCGAGGCAAATCGTGCTTGCAGCAAACAATATCGATATCGTCGGCCGCTTCAGCATCGCTGCCGAGAATTTGGGCCACCCGTCCCACGGGCAAAGACGAACCGAGAGGATAGCGCTGCACTTCGACGTGAACCAGGTAATCGATCGCTTCTTGCAAGTTGGTACCGTTGGCATCCAGTTCGATTTCAAAAAGCAGTCGATCGTCGAGAGGCACGGCGCGGTAGCTATTTTCAGCGTCCTTGATACGGGCGAGAACGCTGGGATTGGCCCGTTCGAGAATCAGCTTCACTTCTCCTTCTGGAGAACGACGGCGACTGCCTTCTTTGATCACCTTGACGAGGACGCGATCGCCGTTCCACGCCGTACTCAAATGGGACTCGCGCACGTAGATATCTTCGGCCCCTTCTTCATCCTGAATAGCAAAGCAAAACCCTTTACTCGAACATCGCAGTTTGGCTTCGACGATGTCTTCTTCAAATTCCCTTCGATACCGTCCCCGATCTTTGATCAAAATCCCAATTTTTTCGAGGGCTTCTAGGGCGATTTGGAGTTTCGCGAGGCACAGTTCGTCCTCGCATTCCAATTTTTTCTCTAAAACTTTTGGGGCGACTAGCTTGTCATCTGTAAAGTTCGACAGCAATGTTGCGATTGAAAATTCCATGTAGTGTCTTATATCCTTACTATCCTAATGGGTTGTCTCCTTCATCGATCGGTTGTTTGTTGCAACTGACGACCGATCGATGAGGGAGGGAACGATCGCGTGCGAATCGGTCGTACCGCTAAGGGAGCGAACTCACCCTCGCCGGAGTCGCGACGCTTCTCCCGTCAAATCCGTCCAATCCGTCGAGCCGCAATTTAAGTGTTTGGCGACCGGGTTTTAGAAGTACGCGCGAACCTCAAGTGAGTGACTGACATTTCCCCGATCGTGAGAGCGCTCGGGCAACCCGAAGTTTGAATTGGCGAAGTTCCCATCACAGGCCTTGGAGTTGAGGGTTAGGGGGAGATCGCCCGTGTTTCAACAACGTCTACCCAACTGTACCTCCATGATGAGAGCCTCTAAAACCATCGGGAAACAGGTTTGCTGAAACAGTGAAAGTTCGTGGGGCAAAATCGATCCAGAATTGCCACGCGAATGAAGAATCTTTCTTATTCTAGATTTAACCCTCTTTTGGCACAAGCCATTATTGAAGAACTTTGAAGAACTTCATGGAGTCTAACGTGTTGCCTCAGTTTCGAGAACGCTACCCCACCGGCAGTTTGATTGGCGAGTTGATAACGATTCACGACGGTAGCTACGTGGTTCGGGCGATCGTCGAGGTGGAAGGAAAAGTCGTCGCGACCGGGCTGGCTGCGGCCAATACCGTCGAAGAAGCCGAAGACCGCGCCCGAATTCGGGCACTCGGTCTTTTGGGTTTGTCACCTGGAACTCTCGAATCGAACCCCAGTTCGATCGCCCAAGACCCGGTTGTTTCTTTTCCCACGCCTCTGACCACGCCTCTGACCGCGTCTGTGGATATCTCCCAGTTACCTTCGACCCCACCCTCAGCTCGGGAATCTCAACAAAAGGAAGCGGATCGCTCGCCCGCAGCCGAGGACATTTCGATGGATATAGAGAAGAGCATCGAACCCACAGACAATGTAGAGTGGCTGATGAACAAAACGACGGTGGAAATTCAGCGTCTGGGCTGGAGCGCCACTGAGGGTCGCCACTACCTCGAACGAACCTACGAGAAGCGATCGCGCCAGCACCTGACTCGTGAAGAACTTGTCGAGTTCCTCACCTATCTCAAATCTCAGCCGACTCCCTAAGTCCGAAGCGCGAACCGGAGAGCCGACCGTTGCGAACTCTAGCTCACCGCCACGGGTCGTCCGGCGGGCTTATGGTTATCGATGACTTTATCGATCAAGCCGTAGGTCACCGACTCCTCGGGAGACATAAAGAAATCCCGTTCCGTATCTTCCTCAATTCGTTCGAGGGGTTGACCGGTATGGTCGGCGAGTAGCTCGTTGAGGCGGCGTTTGGTCTTGATGATTTGCTCGGCTTGAATGGCAATATCCGTTGCCTGACCTTGCGCGCCTCCGAGAGGTTGGTGGATCATAATCCGAGAATGGGGCAAGCTCAGGCGCTTTCCTTTGGTACCGCCACTGAGCAAAAACGCACCCATACTAGCTGCCAATCCCATGCAGATGGTGGAGACATCGGGACGAACGTAATTCATGGTATCGAAAATCCCCATCCCGGCCGAAACCGAACCACCAGGGGAGTTGATGTAGAGGTAAATATCTTTTTCTGGGTCGTCGGCTTCGAGATACAACAGTTGAGCGACAATATTGTTGGCTAGATCGTCGTTCACCGGTTGTCCGAGAAAGATAATCCGCTCGCGCAGCAGTCGCGAGTAGATATCAAACGCGCGTTCCCCACGTCCAGACTGTTCGATAACGGTTGGAATCATTGATTCGCCTAAAAGTTTGGGTTTTTTCTTATTTTAGTACGGTGGCGAAATCCTGCAGATTTACTCGGTGGTATCAGTCACCTTCAGGACTGACGCAAAGCGCTCGCACATCCGATTGTGTCGGAGTAATCTCCCTGTCGCAGTGGTGTCAACTTAAGGTCTGGATTTTGTCAACACCCCATTATGGACTGCCAAAACCCAGACCCCCCGCGCACAAAGAGATTTCTAGTAATCGGCGTTTTCACATCGGGTCAAGACCTGACACGCGAGAGAAGATCGTTGACCCTCGACATTCGACACGATCGCGCGTCTTTGACACCACTGCTGTCCTCCCGTAGTTCCCTCTGGCTCTGTAGTCGTTTTAGTCCGAAGCCCGTTCGTTTTACGCCACGGATGGCAGGGTTCGTTCGGCTAAAACGGTCTGATAATATTGACGCAGTTGTGCTGTAGCGGCCGTCCAGCCCCAGCGTTCTGCTTCTTGGCGGGCGTTTTGGCGCAGAGTTTCTCGGGTTTCTCCCTCGGCGAGCAAACGTTGGGTGGCGTCAATCGCCCCCGTTCGAGATTCTGGGTCGAAGAGATAGCCGTTTACCCCATCCTGGACGATATCGGTAATTCCCCCAGTTCCGGCCGCCACCACCGGACAACCGGCAGCCATGGCTTCGAGTAACACCAATCCCAGGGTTTCCGTGCGGGACGGGAACAGGAAGGCATCGGCAGAAGCAAAGGCGGACGCGAGTTCGAGACCCTGGAGATAGCCGACGAAGTGGGTGGGGGTATCGGTAAAATGCTCCTCTAAGGCTTGGCGGTGGGGGCCATCTCCCACTAAGGCGAGGCGGGCGTTGGGAATGGATTCGAGAACGGGTCGAATTTGCTCGATTTCTTTTTCTGGAGACAGGCGACCGACATACAGCAGGAGGGGTGCGTCGGGATGACCTTGAGACAGGCGCGATCGCATTTTTTGGCTAGCTAAGTGGGGTTGAAACATCTCCGTATCCACACCGCGCTGCCACAAGTCAGTCCGTTCGATGCCGCGATCGCTCAACTCTTTGACCATTGCTGTAGAGGTGCAAAGGTTGAGTTGGGCTTGATTGTGGATCGATCGCAGCAGACCCCACAGCATATCCTCGAACATTCCCAAACCGTAGTGCTGAAGGTATTGGGGCAGATGGGTATGGTAGGAGGCAACTAAGGGGAGTTTGAAGGAATTGGCGTAGTACAGCCCTCCCAGCCCCAACATCGCTGGATTGACCACGTGAATTAAATCCGGGCCGAATTCTTCTAACACCGGGCGTAGCGTGGGGCGCGGTACCGCTAACTTCAGTTCCGGATACAGGGGTAAGGGAAAGCCCGAAACACCGTGTATTTTTGCTCCTTTGTATTCGGTTAAGCCGCCTTCGGGAGCAATAACTAAAACGCGATCGCCCGCCCGTTGCAACTGTTCGACGGTGTGGCGCAGGCGGGTGACGATACCATCAACTTTGGGCAAAAAGGTTTCTGTAAATAACGCGATACGCATAGATATTTTAGGTCGGGGATCGATACGATCGATAGATAAAAGGGTAAGGTGACGAACTTTCATGCCACAATATCACGTTTGGGACGTGGGAAATCAAAAATTGGGGCAAGGCGGTAAAGTGCGCCAAATCCTTATCCCCTCCTTTACCCAGCCTTAATTTACGATCGGTCAAAATCGAGAAATTCCGAATATCGGGGGACACAGAGATGGGGGATACAG
>NZ_JADEXN010000368.1 GCF_015207075.1 Zarconia navalis LEGE 11467 | reverse complement strand
CTCCCCAGTCCTCTGTACGCTGAGGGCGAATTAAGGGAAAATTAAAAGATAGAGGTCAGACCAGACGGGTATGGGAGCGATCGCCGCTTCCCCTTGACTCCGGTGCGAGAACATCATCAGCCATTTTTGACGAGCCACAACCCTCCAAGTCCCGAACCGCCTCAACTCAATGCAACTCAGGAGTATTTATGAGCAAAACCAAGAGTCATTTTTGGCCGAAATTTTTTGTCGCCCTCGCATCGGGACTTATCGCCACACCCACAAGCGCGCAGATTACCCCAGATGCCACGTTACCCAACAATTCTGTTGTTCTTCCCAACGGCAACATCATCACCATTGAAGGAGGAACAGAAGCCCGAACCAACCTCTTCCACAGTTTCGAGGAGTTTTCTATCCCCACGGGAAGCGAAGCCTTTTTCAACAATGCCCTCACCATTAACAACATCATCACCCGCGTTACTGGAGATAGCCTTTCCGACATCGACGGCCTAATTCGGGCCAACGGGACGGCAAACCTGTTTTTAATCAATCCTAACGGCATCCAATTTGGCCCCAATGCGAGCTTAAATATCGGCGGTTCCTTCCTCGGCAGCACCGCCGAGAGTTTGCTGTTTGAAGATGGCAGTACTTTTAGCGCCACCCAACCCAACGCATCATCCCTACTGACCGTTAGCATTCCGGTGGGCTTGCAGTTTGGGGAAAACCCCGGCAGCATTCGAGCCACCGGAACCGGGCAAGCCATTATCATCAATATCGATCCGTTGTTCGCGTTACCTCTGAGTCGGTTGCTAGCACCCGCCAACTTAGAAACGGCTCCTGGAAGCACGTTAGCCCTAGTAGGAGGAAACGTCACTTTAGACGGTAGCGCCCTGCGAGCCAATGAAGGTCGGATCGAATTGGGGGGAGCAAGCGATGGCGTGGTGGGTTTGCAGTCTGACTCGCTCGGCTGGAAGTTCGACTATACAGAAGCCTCTGCCAGCCGCGATATCAGACTGGAGTCAGAATCGGCGATCGATGCGAGTGGTGTGACCGGTGGCGGCATTCAACTTGTCGGTCGTCAAATTCACATCAGAGATGGTTCGGTCGTTCTCGTGCAATTGTCGGGCATTGCCCCTGATGCCGAGCTGATTCTCACGGCAACAGAACTCATAGATGTCGATGGCTACGAGCCGAGATCGCTTCTAGCAAGTCGGATCGGACTTGAGACGATGGGTATCGGAGAAGTGGGAGATTTGACGGTAACAGCTCCTAATATTGCGGTCCGAGGTGGAGGAGAACTGACCATTTTTCATCTCGGTTCGGCGATCGGGAGTAATCTGAACTTAAATAGTACCGACTCGATCTCGATTAGCGGTCGCGACTCGATCGATCTTTCTCGAGCGAGTCGCTTGGGCGTTGCGACGATCGGTGCCGGACAAGTTGGAAACTCTAATATTACTACTCGACGTTTGCGGGTAGACGAAGGTGCTTTAATTGGTTCGTTTGCCGGATCGCCCTTTGTTACGGGTTCGGGGGGCGATGTCATCGTGAATGCGACTGACTCTGTTGATATCGTCGGTCCCCCGCTGGTCGATCGCTCGGAGGGCCTAGATTCGAGCAGTATCAACTCGTCAACCTTCGGTCGCAGTGATGCCGGTCGAGTAATTATTAATACAGCCCGGTTAAATATCAGCAATGGCGGTCGTCTTTCGACCTCAACTGTTAGCAGCGGTAACGCCGGAGAAATCCTGGTGAATGCTTCGGAATCGGTATCGGTGTCCGCAAGGGACGGTCGAACGACTGCCATCACGTCAGCCACTGAAATGAGTCCGATTCTAGATATTCAAAGGGCCCTCGGATTACCCCTAATCCTATCGGGCAATGCCGGTCAAATCACCATCAATACCCCAAATCTGCGCGTTATCGGTTCTGGCGGTCAGATATCTGTTGCCAATGACGGTGTTGGGATTGCTGGCAATTTAGAGATCGATGCGGGTTCAATTGTTTTAGATGATGGGGGTACGCTCTCGGCATCGACGCTTTCGGGGGAAGGGGGAGACCTTGACTTCCGAGCTTCGGAGTCATTGGTTCTGCGCCGTGGCGGTCAAATTTCAGCCACTGCCGGGGGTATTGGAAATGGCGGCAGTTTGAGTATCGACACGCCGCTGTTAGTTGCAATTCCCAACGAAAATAGCGATATTGTTGCCAATGCTTTTGAAGGGACTGGAGGTAATATCGAGATTAACACCCAAGGCATATTTGGACTGGAAAATCGCCCCCAACTCACTCCCGATAGCGATATTACTGCCAGTTCTCAATTCGGTGTCGATGGCATTGTTGCCATTAATAACCCCATTGTCGATCCGGCTTCGGGCTTGGTGGCCTTGAATGCAGACCCCCTCAATCCCAATACTCAAATTCAAGATAGCTGTGCGGTGGCCTTGGAAAATCGCTTTGCCATCACCGGCAATGGAGGACTCCCCGAAGACCCGACTCAATACCTGCAATCGCGCACGGTGTGGCGGGATACCCGTTTGGGCGAAATCCAAAGCGACCTTATATCCAACTCTACGCAAACAGAATCCGAGGCATCTTCTATCCCCTCAATGCCGTTAGTCGAAGCCACGGGATGGAGAACCAACAGTCGCGGACAAGTCGAGTTAGTCGCCGCATCCCCCAATCCAACCCATTCTTCCTGGCAGCCACACCCAGACTGCGATCGAGTTCCACAAGACTCTGCGAGGATCGAGTCCTCTAGACAATAAGGCGCGATTTGGAAGAAAATTGACAGATCGAGTTTCTTGTTAGGTGTGAGGCTCGATCGCCCCAGACCCTTGACTTTGGTGCGAGAACATCGCGTACTTAGGCGCGCCAACTGCCACCTTCTCAATCCCAAACTCCGTTAACTCAACTCAACTCAGGAGCATTCATGAACCCAGCCAACTCTAGTTCTTGGCTCGTATCTGCTGCCGTCTTTACTTTGGCTCTGGCCACACCGGCCAACGCACAGATTACCCCAGATGCCACCTTACCCAACAATTCAGTGGTTCTCCCCGATGGCAACGTCCTCACCATTGAAGGAGGAACCGAGGCCGGAACCAACCTCTTCCACAGTTTCCAAGACTTTTCCATCCCTACCCGAAACGAAGCCTTTTTCAACAACGCCCTCACTATCGATAACATCATCACCCGCGTCACTGGAGGCAATCTCTCCGATATCGATGGCTTAATTCGCGCCAACGGAACGGCGAACCTGTTTCTGATTAATCCCAACGGCATCCAATTCGGCCCGAATGCCAGTTTAAATATCGGGGGTTCGTTTCTCGGGAGTACTGCCGAGAGTTTGCTCTTTGAAGATGGCAGTTTCTTCAGTGCCACCGAACCCAACGCATCTCCCCTGCTGAGCATCAACGTCCCCGTCGGCTTGCAGATGGGAGCAGATCCCGGAGCCATTCAAGTCAACGGTTCGGGTCACAATCTCACCTTGGATGAAGTTCCAGTCGATGTTGGAGTTCCCACGTCCGCACCGTTTCTGGTTCCCAATCGTACGGCTCGTCCCGCTGGCTTGCAGGTATCCCAAGGTCGTACCCTCGCCTTGGTGGGTGGAGAGATTGCCCTAAGTGGCGGCAATTTGACCGCACCCGGCGGACGGGTGGAATTGGGCAGCGTGGCTCAAGCGGGATTGGTTTCCCTAAGCGATATAACCGGCGGTTTTACCTTGGACTATAGCGACATCAATACCTTTGGTGACATCAGCTTTACCCAAGCGGCATCGATCGATACGAGTGGGGCCCGTAGCGGCGATTTGCAAATACACGGTCAAAACATCACCTTCGCCGACACCTCCACCCTCCTGACTCAGACCCTAGGCGATCGAAATGGCGGTCGTTCCCGCCTGCGCGCCTCAGAATCGATCTGGTTTCAAGGAACGGCAACGGCAGATCTGCCTACGGTCTGGTTTAACCAGGTCGAAGCAGGTGCTACGGGAAATGGAGGAACCCTTGCCATTGAAGCCCGCGATTTGCGCATTGACACCAATGCCTTTATTTCTTCGGCTACCCTGAGTAGCGCTAATAGTGGCGATATCTCGATCGCCACGAGCGCTTTTGAGATTACGAAGCCTTTTGATTTAATCATTCTCAAGAACACCGGACTCTTTTCCACCGTTTTTCCCGACGCAACAGGTAATAGCGGCAATCTAAACATTCAGACCGATCGATTGCTGGTAAATAACTTTGCGATCGTTGAAACGAGCAGTGTGGGGACGGGGAATGCCGGAGATTTGACGCTCCAAACTCAAAATACGATTGTTTCTAATATTGCCGTACTCAACACCAGTGCTTATGGTGCGGGTGATGCGGGTCAATTGAACATCCAAACCGATCGCTTAGAGATCTCAAACGGGGGACAAATTGCCAGCAGCATATTCGGTGCGGGGGATGCGGGTCAATTGAACGTCCAGGCATCTGAGATCGAGATTGTGGGGTTTACAGAGCTTGACCTTGTGGAGGGTTTTGTCTTTAGCGGTTTATTCTCAGGCAATCAGCGGGGTTCGACTGGCAATGGGAATGTGATGACCATCGACACTGACAGTCTGCGAGTCGTGGATGGCGGTCAGATTTCCTTGTCAGTGGTCGGTTCTGGAGATGGGGCCGACCTGACGATTCGCGCTCGGGATATCGAAGTTAGCGGAGCATTCGTGGACTTTGGTGGCGTTCAAAGTGGAATTGCAACGGTGGTCAACCCCGAAACAAGCGGTCGTCCGGGGAATTTGCTTATCGACACCACTCGCTTGCGAGTCACCAACGGTGGGTTGATTACATCTGAGACTCTAGGCAATGCCGATGCGGGCAACATTGAGATCTCGGCAGAGTCGATCGAAGTGAGCGGTAGTTCTGTCTTGCGATCGGCAACGGCAGACTTTGGCACGGTACCCAGCCGCATTGCCGCATCTTCATCAACTGAGTTTGCCGCCGGTTCGGTGTCGCTCGATACCGATATTTTACAGATTACCGACAATGGTGAAATCACGGTGAGCAATACCGCCAATGGCAATGCTGGGAATCTTGAGATTAGTGCAGACGAGATCTTTCTCGACAATGCGGGCAACCTACAAGCGGGAGTCAGTGGAGGAACCCAAGGAAATATTACCCTCAATACGGCTGACTTGCGCCTGCGTCGGGGTAGTAGCATCACCACCAATGCCACCGGAGATGCCACGGGGGGAAATATCAATCTCGAGACCGACACTCTGGTAGCCTTAGAAAACAGCGACATCAGTGCCAATGCCGAGCAGAGCTTTGGGGGACAGGTGAATATTGCCGCCGATGCTATCTTCGGCACTCAGTTCCGGGAAGCACCCACTCCCGAAAGCGATATTACCGCGACCTCGGCATTAGGAGCAGAATTTAGCGGTCTGGTGCAAATCCAAACCCCGGTTGTCGATCCGGCTTCGGGCTTAGTTGTGCTAGATGCCGAACCTCTCAATCCCAACACCCAAATTCAAAATAGTTGCGACATTGCCACCCGCAGTCGATTTGCCATCACCGGAAACGGGGGACTACCACCCGACCCGACCCAATCCCTACAAACTCAGACGGTGTGGCGGGATACTCGTTTGGGCGAAATCCAAAGCGACCTTACCCCCAATCCAACTCAAACCGAACCCGAGACATCCTTTATATC
>NZ_JADEXN010000367.1 GCF_015207075.1 Zarconia navalis LEGE 11467 | reverse complement strand
CTCCCAACTCATCTAGAGCTATGACCCAGATTCTCCCCTATCTCCCAACCACTCTAAAGAGGAGCTGGGAAGCAGGGAGCGAGCAATTTTATGGATGATTTCCACTTAAAAGTTAATTTTATTTTTAGTTTCTCCTGATGTCCGATCTGTGACGCGATCGAGATTGCTCGTTTAGGATCGGCAAGCAAATATTATAGAACTTTAGATAGATTGACAATCTTTTATAGTGAATATCGATTGGTACGAGCGAATTCATAAATATTCGATGACTTATATCCAAAACAAAACGAGAATGTCCTAAGTTGGTGGGATAAGTCAAACATACAATAGCTTCGACTCAAACCCCTGCACGGACTCAGAAGTACCCTCCGTTGAATTCCGCCTACCGACTTAATCGAATGACCTCGATCGTGTTAGGGCTGTTGCGATGAGACCGAGATCGAGTTTTCTCTAAAAGTAGTCCCGTATACCCGTTCGGGTCTTGTTTTCCCATTTTTCAAGCACCTTTCTCCGGTGATAGAAAGCCGTACCATTGCTATGTCTAGTTTCCACCCCAGGGTAGAAGTCCAAGCCGATAAATTCCTCCTTTGGGCTTAGGCACTATCCTGATTTTAAGGGTATGCTGGTAATATCAAAAAGCATTGATCTAGACTCTATTAACATTTTTAGCTAGACATCTTGACTAGTAGCGCTGACGAAAAGTTTCATCGATGAGATTGAAACTGAGCCGTCACCCGGTATTCAAAGTCCAATGTTGACACAGCCTAGGTTCACTCCAGAAAATCAAATCAAAATGTACGGTAAAGCCATTAATATTTTATTGGTGGATGATGATGCTGTGGATGTGATGACTGTCCAGCGCGCATTCAAAAAAAGCCAAGTAAAGAATCCACTCTACGTCGCCAGTAATGGTTTAGAAGCCTTAGAGATGCTGCGACCGTCCCACAAATCGATTCCCCCGTCCCGTCGCCTCGTTCTTTTAGACCTGAATATGCCCAAGATGAATGGCATTGAGTTTCTCAAAGAACTACGCCAAGATCCGAACATCCATCAAACACCGGTGATTGTTTTAACAACATCCGATCGCGAACAAGATCGCTTGGAGGCGTATAATCTTAACGTAGCAGGCTACATCGTCAAACCCGTAACCTTCGCTCAGGTTGTGGAAGTGATGAGCGCCCTCGATCGATTTTGGACGATGTGTGAATTTCCGAAGTAAGTAATATGGATGAAACGCTCCGGCTTCTTGTGGTCGATGATGATGAGGTCGATCGCATGGCACTGCGTCGAGCACTCAAGCGCTCTACATTGAGCTTCGAGTTGCAAGAAGTAGACAGTGCTGATGTTGGGGCGAACCTGCTAAAATCCGAGCCATTTGACTGCGCCTTTTTGGACTACCGAATGCCCGGTTGCGACGGCTTAACTCTGGTGAATCGGCTACGGGAGTCTGGGGTAAAAACTCCCCTGATTGCCTTAACGGGGCAAGGCAGCGAAGAAACGGCGGTCAATTTGATGAAAGCCGGTGTTTCTGATTATTTACCCAAAATCCGGCTATCGACGGAAACCCTGACCCAGGCGATTCACAAAGCGATCCGGGTGTATCGGGCAGAGTGTGAAGTGGCTTTGGCCAATCAGCGCTTGAGGGAGTCCCACAAGCGGCTCGAACGGCAAAATCAAGCCCTCGAATATATGGTCAAGCAACGCGATGATTTTGCGACTCGCCTCACCCACGATTTGAGAACGCCCCTGATTGCGGCCAATCGCGTTTTGGAACTTTGCCTTCAGGAGACTTTTGGCGAGATTACCGAGGAGACTCAAGAGGCATTGAGGAATATCGCCACTAGCAATACCAATTTGCTGACGATGGTCAACGCGCTGCTAGAGGTTTATCGTCACGATGCGGGACAAAAGCTGTTGAGCCGGTCTCGTTTCTCATTGCGATCGCTGTGCAAGGAAATCGTTGAGGAACTAGCACCGCTAGCTTACGAGAAGGGGCTGGAAATTGTCCTCGATATCGACGACGCACTGGAGTTTTTCATCGAGGGCGATCGCCTGGAGCTGCGCCGCTTGATTACCAACCTCGCGGGCAATGCCATCAAATTCACCGATACGGGGCGCGTGACCCTCCGGCTGCGATCGCGTGCAACGAAAATAAGCCTGGAAGTCGAAGATACCGGAGCTGGAATCGACGAAGAAGATTTGCGTCAAATTTTCGAGCGATTTCGACAGGGAAACCACATGCGCGTTGGTAGTGGTTTGGGGCTGCACCTGGCTCAGCGCATCGCTCACCTCCATAACGGACAGATTACCGTTCGCTCGACCCTGGGGGAAGGTAGCGTCTTCGAGCTAACGCTTCCCCAAACTCGATCTATATAAGAAAGACTTTCGCTTTGCCTCGATGCAATGAAATGAAATGAATTGACGGCAGTCATTTTCTCGGGCGCAGCCGGAGGCGGAGGGTTGAGAAAATGACAAAATACTCCAGACCTCAAGTTGACACCACAGGTCTTGTTGGTAACTCATGACAATCTGAAAGAATTGGCGATCGATTCAATTCTGTTTCGGGGGTATTTTAAGACCGTTGTCCCGTCACAATTGGCAATGGTCATCGATCGCCGCATCCGTTGAAAAATCCAGCAATCGCAGACCTCAAAAGCCTTGAGCGATGGATGAAGTTCTCTCGAACCCAGGTCGACTCTATCCGATCTCCCACGTCCAATTCCGGGTCTCGATCCAAGTTCCTCAGTGTCGATCCTCGAATTCCCAATCGGGTGCTAGAATGGTCACTGAGAATAAAGATCGGTGATAGTGTTTGTTGTTCAGTATTGATAGATTTTTTCCGAAGGTATTGACAGGCTTTCTCCGACATCTTGGCTCTCTACACAATTCCGATCGAGGAGATCGTCAACTCTATGTCAATTTATGTAGGCAACCTCTCCTATGAGGTGACCCAAGAAGATCTCGAAGAGGTCTTCAAAGAATATGGAACCGTTAAGCGGATTCATGTTCCGACCGACCGCGAAACCGGTCGCATGCGGGGTTTTGCTTTTGTCGAAATGGATACCGATGCCGAAGAAAAAAAGGCAATTGAAGAACTAGATGGCGCAGAATGGATGGGTCGCTCCCTGAAAGTTAATGAAGCTCGACCTCGAGAAAATAACAGAGGTTCCGGTGGCGGCGGTTATGGTGGCGGCGGTGGTCGCAGAAACAACCGCTTCTAAGCTTAAGCCTCAAGCTTAATTTCACAAACGCTTCTGGGAGTCCCGTGACTGCATCTCGAAAGCTTTCCCAGAGGCGTTTTTTTACTTTATTGTGTTGATGGAGAAATCATCATGGCTAAACGTCGCAATCTCAAAAAAGAGAAAGCTTCTCGGAATCAAGCATACGCTCGACAATTTCGCAAGCAATCTTCTCGCTCTTTCTCTCGGGGTCAGCGTTCGTCACCTCCGCCGTCTTCATCGTCTTCCTCAAATAATGAGGGTGGTGACGACGATAAATAAACCCACACTTCGATGGGTTGGCATTGGAGGTGGCTAACACTTCCCCGTTGCCAATCGATCGTCGATGGCTGAACCTCAGAAATTGCATTCCGTACCCGAGAGCCTTGAGGAAGGAAATGCAATGTTTCTGAGGTTTTCTGTCTTTTGGATCGAGTTTCAAATTTTTCACGATCGCAACTGGAATAAAATTCCGGTTCTCTCAAATCCCGAGTCGCTCTTGTAGCTACTGGTTGTGAACGATTTCAAATGTGCAAAAAATGATTCTCCTGCGAGTTCGATGAACTTGAGTGCTGGGAATTGCCGCTCTAGGGGAAGTTTGCTATCGTCCCAGTTCGCATATAAGTAACCATCATTTTGGGCGGGAAAAATTCCCAAACCCGTCGCGAAACCTTCGAGAGATCGCAGCGATCCGTTTCTCGGCGCGCCGAACGCGCGGTCCATTACTTCGATCGAACTCGTAAAAATCTCGTACTTATCAACGTTGCCGCGAACGCCTCGAACTTGGGCGGCCAGTTGCAAGCGAGGACCGCTACCGGACTCATCTTCGGCGGCCGATAGCTTCGTCCACGCCACCACCCGATGTTCGCCTTTGAGAGTGAAAGGTCCAACGCTGTAACCTCGATCGGCCGCGATCTTATCGAGATGTTCGATGGATGCGGCGGCGGTGTCAGAGGTTTGGGCGACGAACACCCAATCGAGTTGGGTATCTTCTCGAGGCACTAATGCCAGGGCATATTCACCTTTGACCCAACTAAAGATATCCTCCGCCAGAGAAATTCCGAAGTTGGCATTCCATCGATCGATTGCCGATTCGATCGCCCGAGTCAGTAACGGGTTGCTCGATCGAATCCGATCTAGTTGCTGCCACAGTCGATCGAGATCGGTTCCGGCAATGGCAAAAGCACTGGTTTCGGGAATATATTCTAAGGCAGCTACCGGCTTCGCGATCGTGGGGAAGGTCGGGAATGCATCGGGTTGGGCAAGCCACATCGCATCGGCGAGAAGTCCTCGAGAATCGGCGGCGAAGGCGATGGCTAAGGGATTGGCAATGCGCTGCGAACCCATCGGGGTTTTGCTAGTCCAAGCCGCGATTCGAGCAATATCCACGTAGACCAATCCCAGACGCTTTTGGGTAAGATAGGTCAGGGCTTTTTGATAGGTGGGACTGTTGGTGAGATTGAGATCTCCGACTTGAACGCGATTGATCGCTTGGCGCAGTCCGTCGGCGGAGTTGGCGAATAAGACGAATCGATCGGAAACGGTCGCACTGGCCCAAACGTTGGCACTTCGGCTCGAAAAGGGGTTGAAGTTGAGCTTTTGGGTTTTCGATCGCAATGGGAATAGCGATTTTTGGGGCTTCGTGGAGACGAGTTCGACCCCTTTGTAATCCTCAAATTCTAAGTCGGCCCCAGCAGCGGCTTTATTTTGCCAGAACAAATCCAGAAATTCGCGACTCTTGGGGGCATCTTTGACGGCCAAGGCGACTAAATAATCCGGTTGGGTACCGTTGCGGCGATCGCCATCTCCATCTAAATGGGTAATGGCTAAGGTGACTTCATCCCCCAGCCAGGGTTGGATATCGCGATCGTAGTCGAGATCGGTGTCTGCCAAGAGACTGCGTTTGAAGCGATCGAACTCGGCGCTGGATTCGCCCCGTTTGAGTAGGGGCGTTCGCATTTGTCGCAACCCTTGCAGGCGATCGGGGTTGGCGAGCAACGATGCGACGAGGGGGGCATCCTTGGGAATGAATAAGGCCGCCTCGGGTGCGGAAATGGGTGCGCCTTGCAACAAGGATAGCGGACTCTTCACCCGCAGCCAGTAAAGACTACCCGCAATAACGAGGAGAACGGTCAATGCGATGGCGACGAAAGTTGAGGAGCTTCGTTTCATGGCGATCGAACCTCATGGGCAATAGTCCAGAGTTATTATCCCATTTCTCGGGCTCGATCTACGGAGGAGATTTGGGAACCTTAACGTTTTTATTTTTTACGGTAGAAGGGTTTTTTCACCACTTCGGCAGGGTAGGTTTTACCGCGAATTTCCACCTCTAGGGGGCGGCCGATTTTGGCGAGGGCGGGGGGAAGATACGCCAGGGCGATCGGGTATCCTAGGGTGGGAGACGGGCCGCCGCTGGTGACTTCGCCGACAACTTCCCCATCGGCAAAAACTCGGTAACCG
>NZ_JADEXN010000018.1 GCF_015207075.1 Zarconia navalis LEGE 11467 | reverse complement strand
GAGGGGCAGCATTTCTCCGGGAAGCCATCGATGATGGGGTTCACAGCACCGACCAGTTACAGCAACAGGTGGCTCTACCGTTGTTGGGAATCGTGCCCGAATTGCCCCAGACTAGGCTGGGCGGCTTCACTCGACATCTGCCGTTTCGCCCACCTCAGAAACCGGAATCATGGCTCCTGCAAGCCCTCGACTGGCAACCGTTTCGGGAGTCGCTGGATTTGATTTATCAGGGCATCCATCAGAACATGCACTTGCTCGATGCAGCATCCAAATGCAAATCGCTGCTGGTGACCTCTGCACTGGCTGGAGAAGGGAAATCTACCTTGGTGCTGAGTTTGGCTTTGAGTGCTGCTCGCTTACACCAAAAAGTTCTGCTGATCGATGGGGATCTGCGCCGACCGGTGTTGCACGAACGGCTCGGTCTGTCCAACAGTCAGGGGCTCTCAACGGTTTTGTCCGGTGAGATCGCCTCACCCAACTTGCAGTCGATTTCGGCATCGGGTGAAACCCTCGATGTTCTCACTGCCGGTCTAGTGCCAGCAGACCCGGTAAAACTGTTGAGTTCCCAACGCATGACGGAATTGATGACCGAGTTCGAGCGCAACTACGACCTGATCTTGTTGGATGCTCCGCCTGTTCTGGGCACGGTGGATGTTTTGCAAACGGCATTGCGTTGCCGTGGGGTGGTGATGGTTACCCGTCTCGATCGAATTACTCAATCGGAACTGACCCAGGCGATCGCCATGCTTCGTCAATTGAGGCTGCTGGGCATTGTGGCTAACGGCTCCAAAAGTGCTCCAGTCAGTTACCTCCATCCTGCCAATGCCAATGGCAGCATCTCCGTTTCAACTCGTCGATCGCGAGAACAGCAAGGATACGATCGCAACTAATTCAGCGAGTCCGATCGACTCCTTCGTTCGATCTCGAATTAGCCAGCTCGAAGTTTAGAAATACTCATGAGCATTAAACTCCCAATTTTTATCCGCAAGCTGCTCAAAGCGACCCAGTTTTGGCAAGAGAACCGCCTAATTTTACGAGAGTTCAGATACTTTCGCGGGTTGGCAATTCTGGCTCTAGGCTTCACCTTCTTAGCCGCTATTTTTGAGGGGTTTGGAGTTGGCTTTCTGATGACTTTTTTGCAGAATTTGACGGAGCCAGATGCCGCTCCCATGCAAACCGGACTGGAGTGGTTCGATATCTGGATTTTAGGAGTTAATATGACAGCAACAACGCGACTCTATCGAATCTCGACATTAATCCTCATAACGACTTTATTGCGAACGGGCTTTACTTACCTAGGAAAAGTCTATACAGAAATCACTAGAAGTCATCTTTTGTATCGGCTACGAGTTCGATTATTTGACCAATTTCAATCCTTAAGTTTTAGCTATTTTACTCAAACTCGTTCTGGAGAATTAATCAACAGTATTACCACTGAGGTTGCCAACCTTAGAGAAGCTTTTGGTATCTTCGCAAATCTGGTCATCAGAGGCTCAACTCTCTTGGTTTACGTGATATCAATGTTATTGCTAAGTTGGCAACTTACAATTATTTCGTTAATGCTATTTATATTACTTTCAGTTTGCATCTCCAACTTAGTTCGGCGAGTTCGAGAAATTAGTTTTACCATTACAAAAGCCAATAGCCAGTATACCTCAGTTGCCCTAGAATTCATTCAGGGAGTTCGGACAATTCAAGCCTCAGCCGCTCAAAACTTCGAGCGACAGCGCTTTGAAGCTGCGAGTTCGCAGCTTCTCGAACGGGAACGCAAGTTTGCCTTTTATCGGTCTTCAGCTGAACCCATATCGGAAGCTGCGGCTACCGCAATTTTGATTGCCATGTTGATGTTTGCATTTGCGACTCTAACTCCAACCGGACAGTTACCCATTGCTTCATTACTCACTTTCCTCTTTATTTTGTTTCGGCTCATGCCAATTGTTCGTCAAATTAATGGTGCTAGATCCAGACTTGGCGGTTTTCAAGGTTCGCTACATAGTATTCGAGAACTCCTCAGGACGGATAATAAAACTTACTTAAAAAATGGAGAAATTCAGTTTTCAGGATTCAAGCGCGCGATCGAGTTTCGATCGGTTGATTTTGGCTACGATCGACACAATTTGGTGTTGCAAAATATTACCCTCACTATCGAATGTGGAAAAACAACGGCATTAGTCGGCGCATCCGGTGCGGGAAAAACCACGTTGGCAGACTTAATTCCACGGTTTTACGATCCCACTCAAGGTCAAATTTTTATTGATGGCGTTCCGCTACAAGAATTGGACATAAACTCGCTGCGTCGAAAGTTAGCAGTTGTCAGCCAGGATACTTTTATTTTCCATACCTCGGTTCGCAATAATATTGCTTATGCCATGGAAGAAATGGATGATTCTGCAATTTTGGAAGCGGCTAAACTTGCCAACGCGCTGGAATTTATTCAGGATTTGCCAGAAGGATTGGATACGCAACTTGGAGATAGAGGTGTACGGTTGTCTGGGGGACAGAGACAGAGAATTGCGATTGCTCGAGCGCTGCTGAGAAACCCGGAAATTCTAATTTTAGATGAGGCAACTAGTGCTTTAGATTCGGTTTCCGAGCGGTTAATTCAGGAGTCTTTAGAAAAACTGTCAGTGGGTCGAACCGTGATTGCGATCGCCCATCGATTATCCACCATTGCGAGAGCCGATAAAGTCGTGGTTCTCGAACAGGGAAAAATTGTCGAACAAGGAAGTTATCATGAGTTATTAGAACAGCGTGGAAAGCTTTGGAAGTATCATGAAATTCAGCACGAGAAAAGCTCGGCTTAGTAAACTCAAAAAGTAAAATAAAAAACATTAAAAAATATGCATCAATACACATCTATCTTTTTCCAAGAAATTCAAAAATATTCTTATGAATCTGCTTGCGAAATTGTTCCTTTAGTGCTTGAGGTTGTCAATTGTAATACGATTGTTGATGTAGGCTGTGGAGATGGTACTTGGTTAAAAGCTTTTCAAGAGCATGGCGTTGAAGACATACTTGGAATTGATGGTGACTACGTGACGCCAAACATTTTAGCGATTCCCAAAGACAATTTTTCATCTTTTGACTTAACAAAAAAACTAACACTAAATCGCAAGTTCGATCTCGTCATATCCTTAGAGGTTGCCGAGCATTTACCTTCGGAATTCGCTAACACTTTTATTGATTCTTTGACCGATTTAGGCTCGTGTATTCTCTTTTCTGCCGCCATCCCTTATCAACCAGGAGAGAATCATATAAATTGTCAGTGGCAAGATTACTGGGTTGAGCTTTTTAAGAAGAGAGGCTATGTCGCTATCGATTGCATTCGCCCGAAAACTTGGGAAAACCAAAAAGTTGCTTATTGGTTTTCTCAAAATATTTTAATGTTTGTAAAGTTGGATGATTTAGACATCAGCTCTAGACTCTATAAAGAGTATGAGTTAACTCGAGAAAATCCAATTTCAATGGTGCATCCCCGATTATATTCAAACACAGTAGGACAGTTGGCTAAATATACCGTCCCAGAGAACATGTCACTCAAAAAAGCTTGGAAAACATTCAAAATCGCCCTCAGCCATGCAATTTTCAGAAAAATAAATTCTTTCCAAATGAAAGGCTATAAAATTTAGTTTCTATGAACGAAAACCATTCCTATCGAATCAACATTTTACCACTTCCAAAAGATGTCCAGCGTCCTCTATGGTCGGTGATAATTCCGACTTACAATTGTGCGAACTATTTGCGAGAGACTCTGGCGAGCGTGTTAGCTCAAGATCCGGGTCCGGAAGTCATGCAAATTGAGGTGATAGACGATTGCTCGACTGCCGACGATCCCGCTGCCGTCGTCGCCGAACTGGGAAAAGGACGAGTAAGTTTCTACCAGCAGCCAGAAAACATCGGCTACATCAGAAACTTTGAAACTTGTTTGCAGCGATCGCGCGGAAAGTGGGTTCATATTCTCCATGGCGATGATTGCGTGCGCGAGGGTTTCTATCACCAGATGCAACAAGCCTTTGAAAAAAAGCCAGACATTGGAGCCGCTTTTTGTCGCTATATCTATATGGATGAGCGCAGTCACTGGAAAAGTTTTTCCCCATTAGAGCAACCAGAGAGTGGCGTGCTGAGTCACTGGTTAGAACGTATTGCCGTCAAACAGCGAATCGCGACGCCCTCAATTGTCGTGGCTAGGGAGGTCTACGAAAAACTGGGAGGATTCGATCGTCGCATATCCTGTTGGGGAGAAGACTGGGAGATGTGGGTACGCATTGCGGCAAACTACCCGGTTTGGTATGAAGTGGAGCCACTGGCTTTCTATCGTCAACACGCTACATCCCTGACGGGGGATTCTAGACGAGCTGGCCGGAATATTCAAGATATGCGTCAAGCGATTCAGATTGCCAAACACCACTTTCGAGATCGCGATGCCGATCGACTTTCAAATCGGGCATTAGAGCATTATGCCCTCTATGCCCTGCGTCATGCTCGCAAATATTTGGCAATTGGAGATCTCAGCGCTGCGTTCAATCAAATTCGAGAAGCTTTTCGGTGTTCCACTTCGCCGAAAGTACTCTTCTGTTTATTAAAGTTATCTCCTCGTCTATTGAGCGCTGTCATCAAATTGGGCGGGAAGGAGACTAAGCTTCGCGATCTGCAAGTGGAACGATCTGTGAAAGCCATTGAAAGTCAATTGAATGAAACGGTAACCCATTAAGCCCTATGAACGAACAACATCGAGCAACCATTCGACCCGTACCAGAGGGAGTCCAACGTCCTCTATGGTCGGTGATAATTCCGACTTACAATTGTGCGAACTATTTGCGAGAGACTCTGGCGAGCGTGTTAGCTCAAGATCCAGGTCCGGAAGTCATGCAAATTGAGGTGGTAGACGATTGTTCGACTGCCGACGATCCCGCTGCCGTCGTCGCCGAACTGGGAAAGGGACGAGTGAGTTTCTATCAGCAGCCGGAGAATGTCGGCTATATCCGAAATTACGAAACTTGCTTGCAGCGATCGCGCGGAAGGTGGATTCATATTTTGCATGGTGACGATTGCGTGCGAGAGGGGTTCTATCGTCAGATGCAACAAGCTTTTGAGAACAACTCAGAACTCGGTGCGGCATTCTGTCGCACCATCAAGATGGACGAGTTCAGTCGCTGGCAAGAAATCGAACCGTTACTGGAACCCGAAAGCGGCATTCTGAGAAATTGGTTGGAGAGAATTGCCGTTCGACAACTGATTTCCACCGTCTCAATTGTTGTGGCACGGGAAGTTTACGAAAAACTGGGAGGATTCGATCGTCGCTTTTCTTGTTGGGCAGAAGACTGGGAAATGTGGGTGCGCATCGCCGCCAATTATCCAGTTTGGTACGAAGCGCAACCCTTGGCAATCCGACGCCGCCATTCCGTATCTCTAAGCGGCGATTCTAGGCGGACGGGGAAAAATATGCAGGATGTGCGCAAGGCGATCTCCATCGTCCAGCAATACATTCCCGATCGCACTGCTCGAAAACTCTCGCGAACCGCCTCTAAAAACTATGGCATTCATGCACTTTCTACGGCTCGAAAATATGCAAATTCAGGCGATATTGTAGCGGCTCTCAACCAAATTCGAGAAGCCTTGCGGTGTTCGTTGTCTCTAACGGTTGTTCTTTCTTCATTCAAGTTAATGGTTTATCTGGTCTATGTTGCGATCGCTTTGAGTTTGCAGCGTCCCGCACCGAATCCCCCATCCCAAAGTCTGTAGCCTGTCACTCGATCTCTTGAGATCGCCAACCGAGACCTATGCAATTCGAACTTCCCGAAGACAACCCAATTCCAAACTCGACACAGATTTCCGATCGGGAGGCGATCTTCCATCCCCACTCGATCGCCGATTCAAGAATCAGACTGTTTCGCTGGCAAGGGCAACTTTATCGAGGAATCGGAACTGAACGATCGCCCTTTTTTCAGAAATTATTTCAAGATGGCGCGATCCAAAGTTTAGTCGATCTCGAACTTCTTGTCGAATCAGAACTCACGGCTTTAACCCTCGAAGGATATGAGACGATCGTGCATCACCGCTCTATTCCTTTTACTTCCTATTCGATTGAATGGTGTGTGGCAATGCTCCAAGATGCTACCCTCACGTTATTAGATTTTGGCATCGAACTGGCGCAACGAGGATTGTCCCTAGAAGATGGTCATTTAGGAAACATACTTTTTGATGGCTACAAACCTCTGTTTGTAGACTTGGGTTCAATTCGACCTCTAGATGAATACGTTCATTACTTTCGATGGAGTGCCTACGACCAATTTTGTCAGACGTGCTTTTATCCGCTCGTTCTTATGGCTTTAGGAAAAGATCGAACTGCTCGGTTGTTGATGGTCGAAAATTCCGGTATTTCCAAGTCGGATTTCTTACGATTAACTCCAGGAATGGGAAGTTCGAGACGAATTCTAAAAGCACCACCCATCACTCGTTTGCAATTGGCATTGAGAAAATTGATTCCTCCAGACTATAAAAAATTATTAAAGCAAAATTTTAAAGACTTTCAACCCTTATCCGATCGAACAGAGATAGAGAAAAAAACGAATTCTATTTATTCGCATAACGTCAAACAAAAATATTACTTAAAATTTTTAAAAAACCTCAGACGAGAAGTCAAAAAAATTACGTTACCGACTTCGTTCGATCGTTCAAAAAATTCTAGTCCTTCCTTCTGTAGCTCAGAAAATGGTACAGAGAAACAATCTATTATTTGTAACATTCTCACCGATCTTAAACCTGCATCCGTCTTAGATATCGGCTGCGAGAATGGTTGCTATGCTCAGATTGCAGCCAGTTTGGGAAGTCAAGTGGTGGCATTTGACAAAGATCCGACCTGCGTCACCCAGCTTTATCATACAGCTTGCGATCGGAAATTATCGATTCTTCCTCTGGTGATGGATTTTACCCAACCGACTCCTGCTTACGGTTTATCTCGTTATCGATATGTGGCAGCCACAGAGCGGTTGCAATGCGAGATGGTTTTGGCATTGGAATTGATTCATCATTTGGTGTTCGAGCAACATCCTCGGTTCGAGCAAATTGTTGAAGGTTTTGCCCAATTCTCCCAGCGCTGGCTTGTTGTTGAATTCATTCCCATCGACGATCGCGCATTGCTTCAGTTCCAGTCTCCTAAGTATAGTTCTAAGTTTTCCTGGTATACCTTGGACAATTTTAGAAAAGTATTGATGAAACACTTTCGTCATGTAAAAACTCTGCCTGCTTATATCAAACCGCGTACGCTCTTGATATGCGAAAAATAGAGATACAAAGAATAGAATGAGATAGAGCAGAAAACTGATGACACAGATTCAAAAAAATATTTTATTTCACTTACCCGTGTTATTGAAGCCGATCGATACAGGGGCTAAACGTCGAATTTTCGGAATTCTAGAATATTTTAAATCTCGTAGCGACAAGTTTACGGTCGATGTTGTCGCTAAAAATAATTGGGGTAAAGCAATCTGGAACTCCGAACAGCAACAAGAAGCACAGAAGTATTTTGAAAATATTTTTATCTACAGAGGCGAACGCAATTTAGGTGATTTTTTATATTCTAGAAGTAAAAGTTTTTACTATAAAAAATTTCTAAAACAGCAATTGCCGATCGATTCTGACTACCATACGCCACCGGGTTACATTAACTTTGTTAGAGATTTAGCATCTAGAAAAAAATATGACTATATTTGGATAAACTACCTAGATTATGCTCATTTGGCTCTTGCAAAAGAAAATGCAAAAATTCATAAGTTTATTGATATGCACGATCTCTCCTGTAAATGGCGTATTGCCAGAAAAAATATTCCCCATCTGAAAGATTTGCGATTTGACTATGAATCCAATTTTATAAAAGAAGTAAAAATGCTCGATCGCTTCGATATAGCGATCGCCAACTCTTTAGATGAAATAGATGAAATTAGTCCTCATATACCTTTTGAAAAGCTGCATTTAATTCCTCATCTTATCGAAGAAAAAAACAACTCTATAGTTCCGTACTTTTCGAGAAACTTTAAATACGATCTTCTATTTGTCGGTGCAGCTTATCAGCCAAATTTAACCGGTCTCCAATTTTTTATATCTTCTATTTTGCCAGCACTCGTTGCTCAAAATTCAAAGATAAAGCTAGCTATTGTTGGAACAGTTTGTCAGTCAATTAAAATTGAGTCATCTTTAGAAAAGAATATCGATTTACTCGGATATGTTCCCCAACTATCGGATGTTTACTTACAGTCAAAGCTAGTTATTTGCCCGCTCTTAGATGGCAGCGGAACGAAAGTAAAACTGCAAGAAGCGATGGCTTATTCAATTCCAATTGTGACAACAACAACGGGTGCATCTGGACTCAATTTACAAGATGGTGTCAACGCTTTTATTACAGACGATTCTACCCTCTACGCCAAGAGAATTTTGAATTTACTAAAGCGATCGAAACTTGCTCAAGAAATTTCTCAAGCGGTGGCTTCAACCTATGCAGAACAATACTCCCATTCAGCGATCTACTCCCAACTCGATCGGCTATTTGGTATCGTCCCTTCCTGCGATTAAAATCTAGTAATATATGAAGATTTTGCTCACAATTCACTACAAGTTCGATCGCAATGCAGGAGCGGCAGGAGCAACCTGGCAACTCGGTCAAGCTTATCAGAAACTAGGACATGAAGTCTATTACTATTCTACAGATAATCTTCCGCGTCAGTTGCCTGAAATTAGTAAAAGAATCTTATTTCCTGGGTTTGTCACTGCCCAGATTGCAAACTTATGTAGAAAGCATAAAATTGATACGATCGATGCTTCCACCGGTGATGCATGGATATGGGGAAAAATTCGGCACCACTCTAAAAATAAATTCCCTCTCCTGGTTACGCGAAGTCACGGTCTCGAACACATTAAAGACCTTGGAATTCGAGAAAGTGCCCGAGATGGAGACTTGCAATTAGATTGGAAATATCCGCTATATCGAGGCAGTTTTCACCTTTTGGAAGTGGAAACCTCTCTTCGTTGTGCCGACTTATTCTTGTCACTTAATAAAACCGAGTCGGAATATGCAATTCAAGCGTTAAATGTTAATCCACAACGAGTCCATCTCGTCAAAAATGGCATTCCCGAGACCTTTTTGAATCTGCCCTTCGAGCCAATCGCAGCAGCAGAAGATGCCAAAATCGGGATTGCGATAATCGGTACTTACATTCCTCGTAAAGGTATTCAGTATAGTGCTCCCGCATTAAACGCAATTCTCGCTCGCTATCCCCAAGTAAAAGTTAGTTTTCTCGGAACAGTTCATCCCGAAGCCAAAGTCTATGCAGATTTCGACCGGGTCGTGCGCGATCGCGTCCAGGTCGTACCTCGCTATACCCACGATATGTTACCGACCCTATTGAAAGACCATCAGATTAAGCTTTTATCCTCAATTTCTGAAGGGTTTCCCATGTCTCTTGTGGAAGCGATGGCTTGTGGCTTAGCGCCGATAACTACCGCAACACCCGGTCCAACGGAAATCGTGTGCGACGGACACAATGGAATTGTCGTTCCTGCCCGCGATAGTCAGGCGATCGAACAAGCTTTAGAACGATTGATTACCGATCGCTCTTACTTGGAACAGCTACGCCTGAATGCCTACAGCACCGCACAATCTTACAGTTGGCAGAACATTGCCAAAGATACGCTTTCACTATACGAATCGACCAGGAGTATTACCCATGAAATATCCTAAAAGAATCGTTATTCATTTCCTAGAAATAGATTGGGGAGATCTAGAGTGATTCGCAAATCTAACCCTCTACTTTCCCCGACGAATAAGTTTGAGCTTGGTTTACAACCAACTTTAGCTTGGACGGCGATCCTAAGCTTCGCATTTATCTCTGCCGTGTTTAGTCTTGCAGGGTTAGGCAAGATTTTGAATCTACTTTTTCCGGGGATGGCTTTAGGAGTTGGTATCTTCCTCTATTTTCGTTATCCGATTCTTTATCTGGGTTTTACTTGGTGGTTATGGTTCCTCACGCCTTTTGTTCGACGCTTGTCAGATTATCGTAGTAGCTACACCGATCCAAGTCCTATCTTACTCGCTCCTTTCTTAGTCACGCTGGTTAGCTCCATTACGTTCTGGAAATCTCTTCCTAAAGTAGCTAGTCAAGGAGGTTTACCCTACATTTTCTCTGTTGCGGCGATCGGCTATGGCTTTTTTGTTGGACTCATTTATCGACCACCTGTCACCGTATGTCTAGCATTACTAGACTGGCTCGCTCCCCTCTTATTTGGGTTTCACTTATTTACGAACTGGCGAAATTATCCGAGCTACCGACAAAACATTCAGCGCATTTTTCTGTGGGGTGTTCTAGTCATGGGGATCTATGGTGTGGTTCAGTTTTTAATTGCACCGGAGTGGGATAAATATTGGTTGGTGCAAGCCGAGTTTAGTAGTGGTGGAAAACCCGAACCATTACAGCTCAATGTCTGGAGTACGATGGCATCAAACCGACCGTTTTCAACGGTGATGATGGCCGGTCTATTGTTATTACTTGTAAACCCAAATAAAGGAACCTTAGGAATACCTAGCACAGCAGCTGGTTATTTAAGCTTCTTACTTGCGAAAAAACGAACGACTTGGGGAAGCTGGTTCCTTGGATTGTTCATTTTGACAGGTTCTCTAAAATCGAATACTCAGATACGCTTGCTCGTCACAATTTTGGTAACGGTGTTGTGTGTCGTTCCGTTAACCACTCTAGAGCCATTTTCTACAATCCTAAGTTCTCGTTTTGAGAGTTTATCTAATATTGAAGAAGACAATAGCGCCGCAGCAAGACAGGAAGCTTATAGTCTCGCTCTAAATGATGCTCTCAATAGTTTCCTGGGTTCGGGAATTGGTGGACCCTCTTTTGATAGTGGGATTTTATCGATACTTTTAGATTTGGGTTGGTTGGGAACCATTTTTTACCTCAGTGGAATCCTTCTACTTCTCTTTAGCTTGTTTCAGTGGTCGGCAATTCGCACCGATAAATTTGCGAGTGCTGCTCGTTCGATCGTTTTTGCCACTTTTGTACAACTGCCGCTGGGACTACCACATATTGGAGAACAAGGAATGATTCTGTGGGGTTTTCTCAGTCTGGGTATGGCTGCCCAAAAGTATTCTCAATTTCAACGAGATAGTCAAAAACAGTTCTTTTTACCAGTGGAGACTTACGATATCGACTATGAAAAATAATTTTCTCTTAATTTTAGGTGCTATGAAATGCGGCACTACCAGTCTCTTTCACTACCTATCGGAACACCCTCAAATTTCACCGGCAACAAATAAAGAACCTCATTTCTTTTCTGAGGATCGAAATTTAGCTAAAGGTATGACTTGGTACCGTTCGTTGTGGGACTGGAAGCCGCAACATATCATTGCAATGGAAGCCTCTACAACCTATACGATGTCTCCGAAATATCCTAATGTTCCAGAACGAATTGCTCAGGTGAAAGACGCAGAGTTTCGGTTTATTTATATTATGCGACATCCTTTCAAGCGGATCGAGTCACACATGAGACATTTACTTTCCGGAGGGCATCAGAAAACAGCGGAAATTATCGAAGAACATCTTGCATTTTCTGAATATGCAAAACAACTCGATGCTTATACCAAAATTTTTGGAAAAGATCGGATATATATGTTGTTGTTGGAGGATTTAACGAAAAATCCGAAAGGCGAACTTCAAAAAATATGTCAATTTCTACAAATCGATCCGAACTTTCAGTTCCAAAACCTTCAACTCATCCTCAATAGCAATAAAACTCTGAACTTGCATCCAGCATTGCGTAAACTTTATAAAATGCCTGCTGTGAAGTCTGTCAGTCGTTTAGTGCCAACTCAGTTTCGTCAAAAGCTATACAAACCTCTGTCTCGTAAAAATTCTTACGAAGTTAAACTATCCGATCGAGATAAAGCATTCATACTTCAACGATTACAACCTGATTTAGATCGACTTGAAACCGAGTATGGCATTGATATTCGCTCTAAATGGGAATTTCCGATTGTTGATTTTTAGATAGACAGATAAAAAATAAAATTTCTTAGTTTTTAGGAGATAAAAAAGTGATTAATGATATCGTTAAAATTCAATCAAGTCGCTATATGAATTTGCCACGAAAATTAAGCTTTTCTGTTCATTCTTTGATTGCTCAAAAGCCTGAATTATGGTGGCTTTATAAGCCTTATCTTGAATGGGGGCAGATGAAGCGAAAAGCCATAGGGATCGATCCAAAAGAAGGTCTTTTATTACCCGACACAGAACTGGTAATTGATGGCTTTCAAGGATCGGCTAATAGCTTCGCGACGGTAGCTTTTAAGCATTTTCAAAGCAAACCCGTACGATTAATGCATCATCGCCATGCTCCTATATTAATCGTACAGGCGATCGAACAACAGGTTCCCGTGCTGCTAACAATACGAGAGCCGGTTGGAACTGTAATTTCTTTAACCAGTCGCTGGCCTCATATTTCTGTGACTCAGGCATTAAAGAGTTATATTGGCTTTTATACGACTCTCAAGCCTTACTTTTCTCATTGTGTTGTGAGTACATTTGAACAAACAACTCAACATTTAGATCGCTCGATTGCCGCAATTAATAATAAGTTTGGAACTCATTTCGATTTAATTGATGTCGATCGAGCGAATTCTGAATGTCGAAAAAAAATTAGCGATTCACCAGAAAGAGCCGCTGGAAGAAAATTCTTGAAAGAACACAATCATCAACAACTTAGAAGTCATAAAAATCAATTTCTGCTTTCCAAAGCAATAAGCTTATATCAAGAATATGAAACCTTGTCTCGATCGAAGTAAAGAAAATCTATATTAATCGCGTCACGCTATGAAGAATTCAAACTTTAAATCTTCATCTTTCTTATGCATTGGCAATGGTTGGTTTCCCAAAATGCCCGGTGGACTCAACCGATATGTGTACGAACTGACCCATCACCTTGCGGCAAAGCACGATCTCATTGAATTATGCGGCGTGGGACTTCCAGAAAGCCCCTCAAAATCTCCTATCCAACTGACAAATTTAGCCGAACCCGATTCTCCTATCTGGCAACGTTTGTGGTCAACGCGGGTGAATTTCGATCGCCGAAAAACAACTCAACCCGATGCCATTAACCTGCATTTTGCCCTCTACGATCTACCGATAATTTCAAATCTCCCCAAAGATGTTCCAGTGACGTTTACTTTCCACGGCCCTTGGGCTTTAGAAAGCGATCGAGAAGGGGCAAATAAACTGGGGGTTTGGGCTAAACATTGGATCGAACAACGGGTGTACGATCGCTGCGATCGCTTCATCGTCCTCAGCAAAGCCTTTGGCAATATTTTGCACCAACACTATCGAGTTCCCTGGGGCAAAATTCACGTCATTCCCGGTGGTGTTGATATCGATCGGTTTCAACCCAACCTATCTCGCCTGGAAGCAAGAGAAAAGCTCCACTGGCATCAAGATCGCCCGATCCTCTTCACCCCCCGTCGCCTCGTCAACCGCATGGGAATCGATATTTTATTGAATGCCCTCGCCCGAGTTCGATCGAAGATTCCCGAAGTTTGGCTTGCCATCGCTGGGAAAGGAGCGCTCAGAGAAACCCTAGAACGACAGGCGATCGCATTGGGATTAGCCGACAACGTCAAATTCCTCGGCTTTTTACCCGACGAACTCTTACCCGTCGCCTATCAAGCCGCCGACTTAACGGTGGTTCCCAGTCAGTCCCTCGAAGGATTTGGCTTAATCGTACTAGAGTCGATCGCCTGTGGCACCCCAGTTCTGTGTACGCCGGTGGGGGGAATGCCGGAAATTTTGGAACCGTTTTCGCCGGAACTCATTACAGCAGATACCGATGCAGATGCGATCGCCGAATATCTCGAAGCCGTACTTGCCGGAGAAATCCCCCTGCCTTCTCGCAGCGACTGTCGCCACTACGCCACCACAAACTTTAACTGGACGAATATTGCCCAGCAAGTGCGACAAGTTCTCTTAGCTGATTGAAATTGCAAGATTAGAGAATGGCGAAAATCGCGGGTTTTTTAGTCCGACACGCTTCGGGAAGACGATACCATGAAAATTCTATTTTTAGACCAAAGTGGCAAACTCGGAGGTGCTGAAATCTCCCTCACCGATGTCGCCCAACCCTATCGCGAAAGCTGCTTGGTGGGCTTGTTTGAAGATGGCCCCCTCCGAGAGTATCTAGAGCAACGGCAAATCCCCGTTCGAGTCCTGGCGGCTCAACCCATCCCGGTGCGTAAAGACAGCAACCTCCGCCAGAGTTTGGGTGGCTTGAAAGCGGTGATTCCCCTGGTTGCCACCATCGCTCGAACCGCCCGCCAGTACGATCTCATCTATGCCAATACCCAAAAAGCGCTGGTTGTGGGGGCACTCGCCAGCGTTTTCAGCCGCCGTCCCTTGGTGTACCACCTGCGCGATATTCTCTCGGCAGACCACTTCAGCCCAACGAATCGCCGCCTGGCAGTCACCTTGGCTAATCGCTTCTCCTCCGTCGTCATTGCCAATTCTTACGCCACTCGAACCGCCTTCATCGAAGCGGGAGGGCGATCGGAGATTACAGAAGTTGTTTACAACGGCTTCGCTCCCAAAAACTACAACACCCAGGAGTCTGAAATCGATCGCCTCCGACAAGAACTGAGACTCAACGGCACATTTGTTGTCGGTCACTTCAGCCGCCTCTCTCCCTGGAAAGGACAGCACGTTTTACTCGAAGCACTGGCTCGTTGCCCCAAAGATGTCACGGCTCTTTTGGTGGGAGATGCTCTGTTTGGAGAACAAGAATATGTCGCACACCTCCACCAACAAGTCGCAGAACTCGGACTGCAAGAACGAGTCCGGTTTTTGGGGTTCCGATCGGATGTCATCCCCTTGATGGCAGCATGCGACCTCATCGCTCATACCTCCACAGCCCCAGAACCCTTCGGGCGCGTGATTGTCGAGGCGATGCTGTGTCAGCGTCCGACGATCGCAGCGGCTGCGGGGGGGGCGCTCGAATTAGTCGAGCCGGGAAAAACCGGCTGGCTCGTGCCTCCAGGGGACACACCCGCATTAGCTCAAGTCATCTCGATGTGCCGCGAGGATTCGGAGTTAGCCGCCAGAATCGCCGCTCGCGGCAGAATTGAAGCGAGCGAGCGGTTTGGGTTGTCTAACACCAGAGAGAAAATCGATCGACTGGTACAGGCGATCGCGGTTTCACCTTCCAGGGCGGGTTGACTGACAAAACGAAAAAGCTGGAAGATGTCTCAAAACGCTAAAACCTCTTGCTATTTCGATGTGCCGCGAACTACACGAATCGTACAGCAATCGTTATGCTGTTAGATAGATGACTTAAAGCCTCGACCCCACAATCATACCCTCCGCCTTTCCCGACCATACCCAACTCCCCGATTCCGATGGCACGTTTGTGAAGAACCTCCAAGAGCATCCCCACCGAACCATCGCGGACATTACCCGATCGAGCTGATGGGTGTCGAGTTAGGCATCTGGCATTGGTGACAAGTTAAGAAGTTCGATCGTATGTCAAGAGGGTAGTGTTGTGGGAGGAGCGATCGTGTAAAACTCAGACTGGACAAGTCATTGAGCCAGGGGATGCGATGGTGAGCCGAAACCGAAAAACCCATCGAGACCATGCCAAAAAGACCCAACGTCCGATGGTGGAAAATGAAGTCATAGCCGCTGGACTTGAAGCCTTAGTCACTGCGGCGATTACGGCCCAAGAGAATTACTACCGTCAATTGGGTCTGAGAGACCGAATACTGAATCTGCCACTAATGGTGGCAGCTCTGCTAACCCTGCTCTGGCGGGATGTGGCGGGAGTCAGAGAATTAACCCGCATCTTGGGAAGGGAAGGTTTTTTGTGGTGTAGCCCCACCCAAGTCTCTCAACAAGCGGTCTCTCAAAGATTTTTGAGCTTTCCCGAGGAGTTATTCGAGAGAGTATTTAAGGAGTTATTACCTTATTTGAGACAGGCTTGGCATCAAAGAACTCGTCGTCAGTCTCCCGAGAGTGCTCCCTCCCTATGTGGTGGCCGATTTATACCGACGGCGATGGCGAATTGAAGAGGCTTTTAATGTGGTCAAACGTCTTTTAGGGCTGAGTTATTTATGGACGGGGTCTAGAAATGGGGTCAAATTGCAGATTTGGGGAACCTGGCTATTTTATGGAGTTTTGGTAGACTTAGGGGATGCTGTTGCTGATGAAATGTATGAACCCTTCGAGCGCATTTCTTTGGAGATGATTTACCGGGGCTTGTATCATTTCCAGGTGGCTCATCAAAAGGGATTAGCGACTGACCCGGTGAGCTATTTTGCCGCGCCTCAGAATCGGGATTTGGGCATTGTCAAAGCTCGACGAAAACCATTGGTCAAGTTGATTGTTGCACCCTTTCCGGACGCGAGGCGAACATCTTCGCCATTTTTTTTCGAGCCATCGCTGAAAACTACCTTGACCACTGGCTTTGAGTCTTAACTTGTCACCAATGGGCATCTGGGAAGGGAGCTATCAAAATTAAAACCAGCAATGGTTGCGGTGGTGGGATAGCCAGGGGAAACTGTTATTGACGGGAAGCGAACGGGCCACACTCGAACGAGAACGCGCCGAACGAGCGGAACAAACCCAACGAGATGCGATCCCTCAACTGCGAGCAATGGGTTTAAGTGTCGAGCAAGTGAGTCAAGCTCTGTCGCTGTCGGTGGAAGAAATTCTCAGGTATGAATAAATAGTTGGTCAGACTCGAACCCGATCGAACAGAAAATTGAAAAAGGACGCTTCTTTACGTTGAAGAAGCATCCTTCATGTTGCGTCAGCGAAAAAGTGGAAAAACAGAAGTTCGATCGACTCCCGATGCCCAGTTTTTGCCTTAAAAATTCATTTCGGCCGCTTGAACTTTTTCCACCTGCTTTTTCTTAAGGACTAAGAAAATTTGGGTCAAAATGATGAGGACGAAGAAACCGAGCAGTCCGGTAATCCGAGCTGAACTTTGCAGAACGATTTCACCATCGGCTTGACCGAATCCACCGACGTTGGGATTGGTCGTCAGGGGTTGAGCCACTTCTACGGAGTCTCCGATCGAAACGATGGGTTGGGCACCTGCCGCAATGGACTCGACCACTTCAGAACCGTCCACTGTTTGAATCGTGACTTCATAGCCACCGTACTCTAGTTCTTGAATATCGGTAATGCTTCCGGCGGCCGTTGCTTTGTAAACGATATTATTGCTAGGCTGACCGGTGGGATACACTTGACCGCGACCCCGGTTGCCACCGACATGAACGGCATACTTACCAAAGTGAGCAGTTTTATCCGTCGCCGGGTCTGGAGACAGAACGGGGAATACTAGTTCCTGGTACTCCTCTCCAGGCAAAGGACCGACAATAATCACGTTATCTTGGTCTTCGCGATATTGCTGATAGTACATCCCCTCGGTTTCTTCTTTAATCTCTTCGGGGATTCTATCTTCGGGGGCGATTTTGAAGCCTTCAGGCAACATCAACACCGCACCGACGTTCAAACCACCTTTGCTGCCATCCCCAAGAACCTGCTGAACGCTGGTATCGTAGGGAACTTTGACTACAGCTTTAAATACCGTATCGGGTAAAACCGATTGGGGAACTTCCACGTCGGTGGGTTTGGCTCCCAGGTGACAGTTAGCGCAGACGATGCGACCGGTGGCTTCGCGAGGAGTTTCTGGAGCCGTTTGTTGGGCCCAAAACGGATAAGCGGCAGCAGACTGAGGCAAGGCAAAGTCACCGGCGAGGAAGAAAGCAATAGCGGTGGCAGCGACGAGGAAGCCTCGAGCAATCGCTCTCGTCAGGCGGCGGAGCGTTTCAAATCGAAAAAGTTTTTTCATCTGTAGCGGATAATGTTCTCATCAAACGGATCTTCGGGGCGGGGTTTTTCTATCTTTGCGTTATGCCCACCAAGGATCTTCACCGGTGCGGAAGTCGGTTTCCGTCCAGGGGGTAAAGATAACTTTGTCATCATCGACCGTTGCGTGCACCAGCGCTAGCGATCGCGGTGCGGGACCTCGAACCACTTTGCCCTCGTTATTGTATTGAGAACCGTGGCAGGGACACATAAACTTATTTTCCCCGGCGTTCCAAGGTACGACACAGCCGAGGTGGGTACAAACGGCATTCAGTCCGTAACTGGCGATCGAGCCTTCGCCATCGACGATAATATAAGTCGGATCGCCTTTGAAACCTTGGGCGAGGGAGCGCTCGGTCGGCTTATGTGTGGCAGTAAACTCACTAGCGCTCACATCGTTACCCAGGGCATCCTTGGCAGTTAATCCACCCCCTTTCCCGCCGCTCGAAGGGGGTAGAAAATATTTGACGACGGGGTACAGGGCCGCAGCGGCAGTGGCTGAGGCAGTCCCGAATGTCAGCAAATTCATGAATTGGCGTCGCCCCATGCTAGGGACATCTGACGATCCTGAGAGTTGAGTCATAGGTTACGTTCGTGCTATGTGTTGTATGAATTTAATTTGTAGAACTTTACAAATGGTATCGAAAATGAGTACCTTTACATAACTTATTCTAGAGGTCGCTGACTGCATTAAAATGTAAAAAAATGTAAACAAGACCGAATTGCTGGACTCATCCAATCGTTTTCCACGTAAAATCTTACCGATTTTTGGATCTTCGCAACACAGAAAATACGGTCGATAGATCGTTTCTTCACCTTTGGTTTTGCTGTTACCCGCAAAGCTTGCTGCAACCTCTAAAACTATAAAATTCCCATGACCGGACAAGAATTGCACCAGTTAATTATTAATAAATGGGGTCGTTCTTATGACATTCAATTGCGACGAACGAAGGGAAAAATTTTTGTTCTCATCATGTGGAAATATTTAGAGCAGGCTTCTTTTCCTCTATCGGAAACTGAATACTTTGCTCATTTCGATCGAGTTGCTAGCTATCTCAACGGCTGGAATACCATCGATCGCGTCCAAAGCTATATCGAACAAACACGAGAACGCCCTCGCTTGGGTAAGGCAGTCAGCATTCCTCTCGATTTAGGAGAACGAGCCTCGGAATGGTTGTTAGAAGAGTTTTAACAAACGTTAAACCAAAGCATTAATTTTCTCATATACGAGATGGGAAATGTGAGAGAGACAGGTTTTTGATAGCGATCGCCAACCTGCCTCTAAGAAACTTGAGTCTCTTATGCAGCGGCTAAATTCTCAGCGACAAAATCCCAGTTGACCAGTTTACCTAAGAAATCGCCGATATAATCGGGGCGGCGGTTCTGATAATCGAGGTAGTAAGCGTGCTCCCACACATCCATCGTCAGCAAAGGCGTTTGTCCGCTGGTGAGTGGATTTTGGGCATTCAAGGTCTTGGTAACTTTCAAAGTGCCGCCATCGAGCACTAACCAAGCCCAACCACTACCGAACTGGGTCGCACCTGCATTCTTAAAAGCTTCTACAAACTTATCGAAACTGCCGAAATCCGCATCGATTTTGGCAGCCAGATCTCCCGTCGGCGTTCCGCCGCCGCTGGGTTTCATACACTTCCAGTAAAAGCTATGATTCCAGGCTTGGGCTGCATTGTTAAACAAACCGCTCTTTTGAGAATCGCCAGCGATTTCCTTAATCACCTCTTCAATCGACTTACTATCGTGGGGAGTTCCGTTAACAGCATCATTATACTTTTTGACATAAGCGGCATGATGCTTGTCGTGGTGGAACTCAAGAGTACTCTTGGTAATACAGGGTTCTAGGGCTGTATAGTCGTAGGGTAGAGCGGGCAATTCGTAGGCCATGGTGTTCGTAATCTCCTCTAGCTGAACTCGCGTCGGAAACAACGCAAATTCCAGTTCTGAACAAGAATCATTCTAACGCAATCGATCGTCCTTGAATAGCCCAAAGTGCCTAGGATGAAGCTTTTCAACTCATTTTCATTCCTCGGGTTTCGGGGTCGATTGGTTGTTTGTCACCTTCGGCTAAGAGACAGTTCGATCGACACTGGGACACAGATCTGCGAGTATACATCGATCGCACGCGGGTTTACGAGCTGCACAAACTGCTCGACCGTGATAGATCAGCCGAATTGACCAGTTTTCCCAGTCTTCTTGGGGCAATAAAGGCATCAAATCTCGCTCGACTTTGACAGGATTGGTTTGTGACGTTAACCCCAACCGATAGCTCAAGCGTTTGACGTGGGTATCGACGGTAACACCAGCATTAATCCCGTAAGCGTGAGCTAGCACTACATTAGCCGTCTTGCGAGCCACCCCTGGTAACTCGAGTAATTGTTCCATTTGCTTGGGAACCTGCCCGCCAAATTTTTCGACGATCGCCCGACAAGCACCCTGGATATTTTTGGCTTTATTTCGATAAAACCCCGTCGATCGAACCAAGGTTTCGATTTCTGAAATATCTGCCCCTGCCAAAGCGGCTGCATCAGGAAATCGATCGAATAATGCCGGAGTCACTTTATTGACTCGTTCGTCGGTACATTGTGCTGAAAGAATTGTTGCTACCAATAGCTGTACGGGAGTATCGTATTTCAAACTACAAATTGCGTCGGGATACAGCCGTTTAAGGCGGGTCAATATCTCCAAGGCTTTCTGTCGTTTGAAGCCTCTGCGGGAAGTTCCACTCATTTCATTTTGATAGCAGATTGATAGCAGATAAATCGAAAACAAAAAGGCTTCTTTCGATTGAAAGAAGCCTCTTGTAAGATTGAACCTGGCACTGAGCTATTTTCCCAGAGGGCTACCCCCCAAGTATCTTCGCCGCTGAAACGTTTCACCTC
>NZ_JADEXN010000366.1 GCF_015207075.1 Zarconia navalis LEGE 11467 | reverse complement strand
CTTGTTCGATGCCGAACCCCGCTCTGCGTCGGTAACCACCCTCGATCGCTGTGAATGTTTGATGCTCACCCAACAACAGCTTTACGATGCGATCGACGAAACCCCCGGTATCGCTGTCAATATCATCCGGCTGCTCTCCCGCCGTACTCGCGAACTCAATCAAAAACTGAACGTGCAAGAGGCAAAACTTCGAGACGCCGAACTGCGCCATACCGGACGCAATTCTGTGGGGCGATCGGTCGGTGATAAGTAAGAAGTCATAAGTAAGAATTCATAAGTTTAGGATGTGTTATTCAGCGACACTTTCCGGTTTCAATCCAAAGTGAGAATCCGTCATAACATATCCTTGAGTCAATCGTAAGCCAATACCGATCGCCTTGCCCCTCGAAAATAAGTTAGATAAATTATTCATCGAGATATTGTTACATTTTCAAGCCCGATCCGCATTAAAAAACACTTAAAAAGATAGCGTTCGACATTCATTAATCAGTAAATTTACTTCACTTTGCAAGAAAAGACCCCAGCCCTCGAGAAGCTGGGGAGAACACGCAAGCAATTATTGTGTGCACTCCTAGAATGTCGAATTCGAGTGAGGATTTCGGAAGCAAACTTTTATAAATTTTAACTCCTGTGATTTTTACCTTTTTTACGCTCGTCAATATGAGTTCGGAATCAACTTAAATCCTAATTCTACCGCTGTCCAATTTAGGTTGTGTCGCTCGTGCCTATGCGATCTGAGCTGACGATTCACGCTCGAACATCCTTAACCCGAACTAATGTTACTGGTATGCAAGAATAGAGTTATTAATTCTCGATCGAGAATTTTAGTGAATTTCAATATTTTGAGAGTCTAATCTTAAGTCTAAATCGATTAAATCGATCGAACTACTCGATGGTATTGAATTTCCCTTAGATATAACCTAAACTTGCGCTCCCAAGACTTCTTCGGTAGGTTAGTTGAGTTCCATCCGAGCTGAACCGATCGCGCAATTGCTATGCTCCAACCCCAATTTCCCATCCCCGATGCCGAACCGATTGTCATTCGGGGGGTTGTGTTCGATATGGACGGGGTTTTGACCGATACGCTCGAATTTCACTACCAAACCTGGCAGCGACTCGCCGATGAAGAAAATATTCCCTTCGATCGCAAAGCCAACGAAGCTTTACGGGGTCTGTCGCGTCGGGATTCGTTGATGGCAATTTTAGGCGATCGGATGTTAGGAGAGGCGATCGTTGAAGAAATGCTCGATCGCAAAAATCGCTACTTTCTCGAATTTATCCAAACCATGACCCAAGACCACCTTCTCCCCGGTGTCTTGGATTTGTTGCAAGAACTGCGATCGGACGGCATTCGGATCGCCATCGCCTCCGCCAGCCAAAATGTCGATCTCGTCACTCGCCAGCTCGGCTTAACCGACTGGGTGGATGCCATTACCAACGTCTACAACGTCCCACATCCCAAACCCGCTCCCGATGTCTTCCTCTACGCCGCCGAACAGATTGGTTTGCCTCCTCACCAATGTATTGCCATCGAAGATGCCGAATCGGGAGTCAAAGCCGCTCTCGATGCCCGGATGTGGGTCGTGGGACTCGGCCCGCAAGAACGGGTGGGTGCTGCTCACGTCATCTTATCGAATTTGAACAGCGTTCGCTGGAAGGATTTGCTCGATAAAATCCAGTGCTGCCGATAAGTTCGCTTTCCACCCAGTTCGGGAAAACAATCGTCCTTGACAGTTTGGCGATCGATTCGCTATCTTAAATGTAGTCATAATGACTATGAGTTAAAGCTCGAGGACTAAAGTAATGGTCAAAATCGTCGGTCTTTCAGGAAGCTTGAGAAAAAACTCCTACAGCCAGCAAGCCCTAGCCCAGGCAGCCGAGCGAGTGGAAGCTTTAGGGGCGCAGATGGAAATCTTGGACGTGCGATCGCTCGATTTACCCTTCTGCAATGGGGAAGGTGACTATGCCGACTATCCCGATGTCAAGCGCTTGCAAAATGCTTTCACCCAAGCCGATGGCATCATTTTGGCGACACCGGAGTATCACGGCAGCGTCAGTGGCGTTCTCAAAAATGCTTTAGATTTGATGAGTTTCGAGCATTTAGATGGCAAAGTTGCTGGAGTTATCAGCGTGCTGGGGGGACAAGCCAATAGCAATGCCCTCAACGACTTGCGGGTGATTCTGCGCTGGGTTCATGCTTGGGTGATTCCCGAGCAAATTGCCATCGGGCAGGCATGGCAGGCATTTGATGCGGATGGTAAATTATTAGACGATAAACTCTCCAAGCGGCTCGATCGCTTTGCCGAAAGTTTAGTCGAACATACCCAAAAAATTCGCGGCTTGGAGAAAGTGGCAGCTTAATCGAACTCGGAAGCGCGAAATTCGGAAACGGAGGAAATGGGGGGAAAATTTAGCTTCCCACATCTCCCAAAGCCCCCAAAGCTAACCGATCTTGTCATGAGAAAGAATCATGTTTGATGTCGTCGTCGTCGGTGCGGGTATTGCCGGACTCACCTGCGCCCGACAACTGGCTCACAGTGGTTATCGGGTTGCGCTCGTCGAAAAATCCCGTGGGGTTGGCGGACGAGCGGCGACTCGTCGATTGCCCGGAAACCGTGCCGACTTGGGCGTGCCGTATCTCAAAGATCGAGGGCGGTTGCTTTCGGGATTCGTAGGAGTTCTGCGCGATCGCCAAATCTTGAGAGGATGGAGCGATCGAGCTTATTTTTGGGATGTGGAACGCTCGTGCTTGACTCCACAGCCCGCCGAACCCCTCTACATCGCCCCAGACGGCATGAGTGCCATCGGCAAATTTTTAGCAACGGATCTCGAAATATGGTTCGATCGCCGCGCCTGTACCCTCACCCCGTGTGAGGGAGGGTGGACTTTGGGTCTAGATGCACCCCGCAACAGGGCAGATTTCCCCTTTGAAATTACCGCACGAGCGCTCGTTATTGCAATTCCCGCCCCCCAAGCGATCGCCCTCCTCGAAACCCAAGCCGGTGCGTTCCCCCAGATGCTCGATAATCTGAAGGCGATCGAATACGATCCTTGTTTTACAGTCATTGCCGCATATCCCCCTAGTCAACAATCCCGGTTCGAGCGGTACGACGGGGGAGGTACAGGGACGCTACCCCTACCTGGCGCGATCGATTTTCCCCACCACCGGGATTTACGATGGATGGGCAACGACAGCAGCAAGCGAGCGAATCCATCACAGCCCGTTTTCGTCCTCCACAGCAGCCCTGGGTTTGCTCGGAAACATTTAGAAGAAAACGACTTAGAACCCATTGGAAAGCAGCTTCTACGATCTGTAGAAGCATTGTTTGGATTGGGGTTGGATACCCCGCAATTGATGCAAGTGCATCGCTGGCGTTATGCTTTCGCACGATCGCCGCTGTCGCAAGATTGTTTGGGAACTAGCGATCCCTTCCCTTTAGTATGTTGTGGAGATGGGTTCGGTAACGCTCCAACTCAGCCGGTGGAAACAGCATTGCGATCGGGAGCTTCCGCCGCCAGCCTGACAAACGATCGCTTGTTTCAAGACTCCCTCGCGCCTATCGGTGAGTGCTGGCAAGCGATCGGGATATCGAGATAAGCGATCGCCGATTGAAAGAACGAGCATGGACTCTGGAGATCGGGTAATGGCAGGAATCCATCTTCTCAACACAGACGAGAGATTTTTGGTTTGGTGAGTTCACTTCAAGCCTTCGAAGTTCGACGAGGACGAAGTTAAGATTGAGGGAGCGGTATCTACTTCTCTACCTACCCACTTGAAAAGTAACGCTTCTCCTTTGATAGTTCAACGATTTTATACGATGGCTCGACCCACTCATCTTAATCCTACGATCGGGAGCGATCGAAGTTGTAGACAAAGCCCAAAAGCTCTAGCAGATATTTTAGTCATTGACGACAACCCCGATAACCGCAGAATTATATCAATGATGCTTTGGAATCGCGGATATCGCGTCCAGCAAGCTTTTTGTGGAGAAAGCGCCCTGGAACGAGTTGAAGAGATTCAACCGGATTTGATATTACTCGATATCATGATGCCCCGAATGGACGGCTACGAGGTTTGCAGATCTCTCAAAGCCAAGAAGCAAACTCGAGACATTCCCATCATTTTTCTGAGTGCTTTAGATGACGCTGCCGATAAAGTCAAAGCCTTTGAAGCGGGGGGAGCAGATTACATCAGCCGTCCTTTTCAAATCCCAGAAGTTTTAGCACGCATCGAAAACCAACTGACCATCGAACGTCAGCGAAAAGCCTTCGAGCAGCAGAACCGGCAGCTCCAGCTTGAGATTTGGGAGCGCCAGCAGGCTGAAGAAGCATGGCAGGAAAGCCAGCGATTCATCCACAGCATTGCCGAAGCGAGTACGAGTATTTTGTACGTGTACGATTTGCTCGAATATCGCTATATCTATACGAATCGCGAACTCACGAACGTACTCGGCTATACCTTCATCGATATTGGGCAACAGTCGCGCTTTCCCCAGAGTGCGATCCACCCCAAAGATGTGGAGGCGGTCACCGCTCACTTTCAAAGTTTCGATCGCCTAGCACCGGGAGATAAGCTCGAAATTGAATACCGAATCCAGCATAAAAACGGTCAGTGGCGATGGTTGTTGAGTCGAGATACCGTTTTTACCCAGACCCCAGAGGGGAAAACCCAGCAAATTGTCGGTACGGCTACCGATATTACCGATCGCAAACAAGCAGAAGCCGCACTTCACGCAGCCAATCGGGAACTAGAAAAACTAGCCTCCCTAGACGGACTCACCCAAGTTGCCAATCGCCGTTGCTTCGATGAATTTCTCGATCGAGAATTGCGGCGTATGACCCGAGAACGCTCCTCTCTCTCTTTAATTCTGTGTGATGTCGATTATTTCAAGAAATATAACGATCGCTACGGCCATCAAGCCGGAGATCGGTGTTTGCAGCAAGTGGCCGGGGCCCTTCGTCATGCCGTTCGGCGTCCGGCGGACTTAGTGGCGCGATACGGCGGGGAAGAGTTTGCCGTCATTTTGCCCAATACCGATGCCAACGGTGCGATTCGAGTCGCCGAACTGATTCAGCAGGAAATTCACCAGCTTCAGTTGGTTCACGAGGGATCGGAAACCAGTCCTCTTGTTACCCTCAGTATGGGGATTTCTGACGCAATGCCATCTACCGAAAATTTACCCGAAGATGCGATCGCCGCTGCCGATAAAGCATTGTACGAAGCCAAAGCGCGGGGACGCAATCAATTTTGTGTTTTTGACAAGATCTAATGGGATTTTCAATACTGCGATTTCACCAGCTAGTGTCAGCTCGGGAGCGATCGCCGAACCTGCTGTAGGCTAGATGTATCTTCTGGCATCAGTCCCGCGTATAACGTATCTCTCGATCTCACGTTTGGATGATTCGTGACGGTGAAGTCCGAACCCTGCTGGGAATTATAAGTGTTTACCCGAACTGGAAATGACTGATTCACCTCGTCTTTGTAAAGCGATCGTTCCAGCCGCCGGATTTGGCACCCGCCTGTTTCCTGCCACCCAAGTGGTGAAAAAAGAATTACTCCCCATCGTCGATACCGAAGGACGAGCCAAACCCGCGATCGTCGCGATCGTCGAAGAAGCCTTGAGTGGGGATGTTGAGGAAGTAGGCATTGTTATCCAACCGGGCGATCGCGCCGTTTTTGAG
>NZ_JADEXN010000365.1 GCF_015207075.1 Zarconia navalis LEGE 11467 | reverse complement strand
GTCTATCCCTTTTACGAGCCGGGAGAGTTGCTGCAAGGGGTATTTTTTGTCGATCTGTCTCTTTCCCAAATCGGTCAATTTCTCCAGAGTTTACGCATCAGTTCTACCGGACAAGCGTTTATTTTAGAGCCGAACGGCGCACTCGTGGCCAGTTCGACTTTGGCTCGGCCGTTTTCCATCCAAGGCGATCGCCTCACCCGCATCGATACCTTCGATCGGAACGACAACACCGAAATCGCTGCATTGGCGCAATATCTGCAACAGCAATTCGGTCAACTCGATCGGGTAACGGCTTCGGAGCAGCTCACTTGGATATGGCAGGGTAAACCCCAGTTCGTGCAAGTGACCCCATTTCAGGATGAGTTCGGCCTGAATTGGTCGATTGTCGTCGTGATTCCCGAAGCGGATTTCATGGCGCAAATCCATACCAATACCCGCACGACGATTCTTCTATGCGCGATCGCCCTGGGACTGGCAACGGCACTCGGATGGGTGACGGCTCGTTGGATCGGTCGACCCGTTCTTCGATTGAGCCAAGCAGCCCAAGAGATTTCCGGAGGTGACTTAAGTCACACCGTCACCGTCAAAGGTGCGGACGAATTAGAAGTCTTAGCAGAAGCTTTTAACAATATGGTCGGTAAGTTGCAGGCTTCCTTTCATCAAAAAGAGGAGTATTCTCGTCTCTTGGAAGTGAAGGTGAACCAAAGAACTCTGGAGTTGCAACAGGAGATTGAAGAACGCAAGTTGCTCGAACAAAAGCTGCTGTCTTCAGAAGAAAAAATGCGCGCGGTGTTTGAGGCGATGACTGATATCGTCTTGGTGCTGGATGCCCAGGCTTGCAATATCGACATAGCCCCCACCAATCCCGGTCGCTTGTACGAACCAGATCGCGAAGCCATCCGGCAGACGATCGATGGTTTCGTTCAAGGGAATTGCCCAATTTGGTTGCATAAAGTCCAGCAGGCTTTGAGCGCCCAACAAACGGTAACCTTCGATTACACTCTCACTATTCATGGAAAGGAAGAGTGGTTTTGCGCCAGTATTTCCCCCATGTCCGATCGTCAGGCAATTTGGGTGGCGCGCAATATTAGCCCTCGCAAGCGAGCGGAAGCTGCCATGCAAAAAGCCACAGAAGCAGCAGAAACAGCCAACCGAGCCAAAAGCCAATTTCTCGCGAATATGAGCCACGAGTTGCGATCGCCTCTGAATGCGATTTTGGGCTTTGCCCAACTCATGACTCGCGACCCCAACAGAACCCCCGAACAACAAGAAAACCTCGATATTATTACTCGCAGTGCCGAACATTTACTTTCTCTGATTAACAACGTTCTCTCCTTTGCCAAAATTGAAGCCGGGCGTACCACCCTCAATCCGCAAAACTTCGACCTGTTCGATCTGCTTCAAGATTTGGAAGATATGTTCCGTCTGAAGACTGAGGAAAAGCAGTTGGAGTTGAAGTTCGAAAGATCGCCGCAAGTGCCCCAGTACGTGCGAGCGGATGATGTGAAACTCCGCCAGATCCTGATCAATCTACTCAACAACGGGATTAAATTTACCCAAACCGGTCGCGTTTGGATTAAAGTGAGTACCCAGCCCTCAGAAGGATGGCAAGGGGATATCTCAATTCCCATTCCGCGTCCCCTTCACCAAGCTCGTTTGTATTTTGAAGCGATCGATACCGGGGTGGGAATGTCTTCAGAGGAACTCGAGCTACTGTTCGAGCCGTTCGTTCAAACCCAAACGGGTCAAAATGCTCACGAGGGAACGGGTTTAGGACTTTCGATCGCTCGCGCGTTCGTTCAATTGATGGGGGGAGAAATGACTGTTGAAAGCGAAGTCGGACGGGGGACTCGCTTTCTCTTTAATATCGCGGTCGATATTATCGAAGCTATTGCCCTACCCCCCCAACAGCCAGCTCGCCACGTCATTGGTATCGCCCAAAACCAATCTCCTTATCGAATCGCGATCGTCGATGACCAGTGGAGCAACCGCCAACTTTTGGTAAGATTGCTCAAACCTTTGGGTTTTCAGGTGCGAGAGGCAACTAACGGTCGAGAAGCGATCGAGTTGTGGGAGCGCTGGGAGCCACATTTGATTTGGATGGATATGCGGATGCCGGTGATGGATGGCTACGAAGCTACCAAACGAATTAAAGCCACCACCAAAGGTCAGGCAACGGCCGTCATCGCCTTGACGGCGAGTACCCTGGAAGAAGAACGAGCGATCGTTCTCTCGGCGGGATGCGATGATTTCGTCCGCAAACCTTTTCGAGAGTCAGAAATTTTCGAGACGATGCGCAAACATATCGGCGTGCGTTACCTGTACGCAAGCGCGCGCCGACCCTCTTCCAAATCTTCTCAACCCTCCAAACCAGCGAATCTAGAGGCTTTATCCGATCGATTGCGATCGCAGCTCGAACGGGCGATTCAAGTGGGAGATATGGAGCTGATGGAGAGTACCATCGAGGCAATCCACAGGGATAATCCCAAACTGGCTCAGTCTTTAGACGCAATGGCACGAGATTTTGCCTACGATGAGATCTGGGCATTTCTTGAATTCGACGGAACGTCAAGATCGTGAGGATCAAGAAGATGGGGAGACCGGGGAACGGGTCGAATAACAAACCGCCCGTTCTTCGCTGTCCGTTGTCCTCTGCCTCCTCTGCTTCTTACAAGGGAATGCTTTTCACAATCGCTCCGCTCTCTCTCTGGTCAAGCGTCAACGAGAATTCAAGGGTTTTGCTCCCCCCCCTGGTCACTGAGCTTGTCGAAGTGCCCCCACTTCCCCAGCTCAAGACTGCTCGATTTCACCAGAATATAAAAAACCTACACTTGTAAGCTCCTCTGCCTCCCCTGCCTCCCTGCTTGCCAATACCCGAATCCTAATTGATATGACAGTTGCTAGACGATGGCTCTCTCCTCCCCCTGTGTTGAATTTATCGTCCGATCTCATTCACGTTTGGCGAGCTGACTTAGATTCGCAACCCATCGAGCTGTTGTTAGCACTACTTTCTGCCGACGAACGCCAAAGAGCCGATCGATTTTTTCGTCAGGTCGATCGTCACTCGTTTATCGCCGCTCGCGGTATCCTCCGGAAGCTCCTCGGCAGCTATCTCAACCGCCCCCCAGAGCGGCTCGAATTCGGCTATGCCGAGCGGGGTAAGCCGTTTTTGGTCGATGGCGTTCGCGCAGCGTCTGTGCGGGAGAATTGCAATAATTCCCTAGAATTCAATCTCTCTCACTCTGGGGGAATCGCCCTCTATGCGATCGCCCGCCATCGTCGAGTGGGAATTGATGTCGAATCGTTTCGGGAGCTTGACACTTTGCCATTGGCTCAGCGCTTTTTTAGCGATCGCGAGTATCGCCAGTTGAGCGGCTATCCCCCCGAACGACAGCCTGCCGCCTTTTTTAGTGCGTGGACGGCAAAAGAAGCACTACTCAAAGCCACGGGGGAAGGATTGCTGGGATTATCTCAGGTGGAAATTTCCCTTGCCGGAGAGGATCTGATTCCGTCCTTACACTCGATGGCATCTTCGCCTGCGCAGTGGTATCTGCAAAGCCTCGAAGTCGGTGCTGGCTACAAAGCGGCAGTGGCGATCGAAGGGGAACCCTGTCTGCTCGATTGCTACGGATTTGAGTGACGATCGAATCCTTATGCTTATTTGGCTTAGCTGCGTAACAGCTTACAAACCGCACAAAACGGCGATCGCTAAGGGCGTGACGATCGCCATAATCAGGGGGAACCCCCACGCGGGCGAAGTCGAGAAATTTGTAACCGCCAGGGGCGTAAACCATGGTGTTGGTCTGGTAGCCGATGGGGGTCGAAAAGCTACTAGAGGCGGCGAAGGTGACGGCGAAAATAAACGCTAGAGGATTGAGTTGCAGGCGTTGGGCAACTTCTGCGGCTAGGGGCAGCATTAAAACCACCGAGGCATTATTGGAGAGTATTTCGGTAAGCACGGAGGTGATGAGGTAGAAAAAGGTTAAAACCCAATAGCCCGAAAGATTTCCCCCCACCGCCACGAATCCATTTGCCAACCATTCGGTTGTCCCAGACTTTTCCATCCCGATCGGGGTAAACTGGAAAATTGAAAAAGCGCCATAGCCTAATTTCTCTGACAACCCACTGGCGAGAATATTCGTAGACGTACCGATGAGGGTCATCGTCCCCCCCCAAATGGTGATGTAGGACAGGGGAATCAGCAGTTTGGAAACGGATATCTTTTGTTTTTTTCCCCACTCTTCAACAATCGGCAGAAACAGGGCGACGACGGCTGTATTGTTGATAAATGCCGAGATCGGCCCGACGATCGCCCCTAAAACTAAAATTTGCCGGGTGGTGCGGGTTCCCCCCCATTTCATCAACCCATCTCGCAAGATGTGGATTGCCCCGGTGCGAGCAATTCCGGCACTGAGAACGAACATTGCCAGGACGGTAATTGTGGCGGAGTTACTAAATCCGGAAATGCCTTCTTCGGGGGTAACCAGTCCCAATAACATCAGGACGATCGCTACGCCGAGGGCAGTGAGATCTACGGGAAGCCACTCGGCAATAAAGGCAATTAATGCAACCAGAACGATACTTAAGGTTAAAGCAATTTGCATGAAAAGCCGATTTTTATGAAAAATTGGATTGTCGAAGAGGTGGATGGTTTTGTAAGCGCCGAATGCTGACGAACAATCTCATAATGCGGGTACGGCAGGTTGAAAATACTCGCTCGTTTTTTACTCGTCCGATCTGGATAAGTGCGATCGCGCCTGAAGCGCTAATCATCGCTCTCACAATCGCGCTCGTGCTTATACTACATGAAAGGGAAAAGAGAACGTCATATGAGTCTCTTTTCCCCTTTAAAACCAACATTTTAGGTGTGAGAAGTAAGGTCTAAATTTTAAGATTTTCAGTCCAAATTCATAAAGTAGTTTATGCAAAAAAATCAATTTTTAAAATCATAAAATAAGTTTTCTTTATCTATAAGAGTTCGCCGACAGACTGCAAAGATTTTCACTTCCCCACCCGGTCAACTCAATCGAACTCAATCTCCATAAAATGTTCGATCGATTTAAGAGTGTTTCCAGGGGGCATGGGGCTGAGGTTCAACTCATACCCATGGGATTTTCTCGTCTGGGGGCGATCGATTCGGCCGTTTTGAGAAAGACTTGGGGTTCGCCGAACAACAACATCGAGCAAGCCAAGTGTTCCATCACCCGTGTCGTCACATCGCTAGCGGCTAAGCCGGCGACCGTATAGCGGCGTTGCGATCGCCAAACCATCAGATCGCTGGTTCGACTGGCTTCGAGAATGCGATCGACGGGATTATCGCTCGATACCATTTGCATCTCGAATTCCACATCCCCCTCCTGCAAGACTTGCGAAAAAGCTTCTCCCGTGGCGGCTATCTGTTCTCTGGGAGTTTGGGGAGAACTCACGTGCAACAGTGTCACCGTCGCGCCGTGGATTTGGGCCAGAAGCTGGGCAAACCTGACGGTGCGAACGGCTTGGGGGGTTAGCACTTTCACCGGAACCAAAATCCGGCGAACGCGCAAGGGGGTTTCGACGAAGCGCACCACCAACACCGGACAGTGGGAAGATTGCAACACGCTATCAATAAGAGTACCGAACAGCCGCGATCGCAATCCGATTTCCTCGCTCCAACCCATGACAATCGCACTGGCATCTCGTTCTCGGGC
>NZ_JADEXN010000364.1 GCF_015207075.1 Zarconia navalis LEGE 11467 | reverse complement strand
GCATCGGGATCTTCGTAGGGCAACATGTGAGTCCCAGCCACGACGATCGTCACCTGAGTTCCTAGCCGCGCCAGAATTTGAGCGATTTCGATCGCGACGGGATCGTCTCCGATAATCGTTAACTCCTGGGGTGGCTTTTGCTCCTTCGCAAGCCAATGGAGGAGGGTTTGGGGGGTCAAATATCCCGTTTCCGGTAGCCCTTCAATCCCTGTAGCCATGGCGCGAGAACCGACAGCTAATAGATAATTTCGCCCGCGCAATCGCCGTCCGTTCGCTGCAAAATGGAGGGTAGGTTGGCGACAAAATTCGCCATCTCCTCGAATCACATCGATTCCCAAAGAAGACAACACCGCTGGGGCATTTTGTTCTGTGAGGTTTGCTGCAGCAGCAGAGGACCAACGAAGGAGACGATCGAAATTGACAGTGGGGGGTTTGGGTTCGACGGTGCGATCGCCATCCCAAGACAAGCCAATCTGTTGGGCCTGCTGCATTTGTTGGAGAAGCGGCAAAATTAGATTTGATGGCAGATTCGACGGCAGATTCTCGGCAGAACCCTTCACCGCCCCAATCCTGTGGGGTTCGACCAAAGCCACCCTTGCCCGCAGAGCATTTGCAGCGATCGCCGCATCGATGGCAACCGGACTACCACCCAAAATCACAATATCGTAGTCAAATGCCATCCAATTTCAGTACCAGATTCACAGTGGGGAATCGATTGTCTTTGCAACATCGGTCAGACCAGCGAGCAAGCGTTGATTTTCTTCTCGAGAACGGACGGCAACTCGGAAGTAGCCATCGCCTAGCTCGGGAAAACTCAGACAGTCGCGAATCAGAATACGGTGACGCTCTAGTAAGATTTTTTGGACTTGAGAACTGGGGCATTTCGAGCGCACCAACAGAAAATTAGCGGCCCCTTCATGACAGTATAATCCCGGTATCTGCTCGATTCCAGTCTTGAGTTGCGATCGCGCGCAGGCCAACCAATCCCAAGTTTGCTGTTGAAATTCAGTATCGCGAGTGACTGCCACACCAACTAGGTCTGCAAAGGTATTCACCGACCAGGGATCGCGCCATCGCCCCCAGCGTTGTAGTCTCTCGGGATGGGCGATGGCGTATCCCAGTCGCAGTCCGGGAATACTGTAAAACTTGGTTAGCGATCGAACGACAACCAAGTTTTTCCACTCGCGAATCTGGGGAATGAGGCTTTGTTGTTGGTGGGGGGGCAGAAAATCCATAAACGCTTCATCTACCACCACCAGGGAAAATCGCTCCAGATATGGCTCGACGATCGCTCGAGACCAAAGTTTTCCTGTCGGATTATGGGGATTGTTGAGCAACAGTCCGATCTCGTTGGCAGTTCCCGATGGAGGAAGAGGCACGGGCAGTTCATCGCTGGGGTTGCGCTCTTCCCCATGTTCTTCTAATGCTATCGGACAGGCTCGGACGCAAGCGTTATTCGCTTCTAGCGCTCGCCAATAATCTCCAAAGGCGGGAACAACTAAATATGTTGTATCGAGGGATGCAAGTTCTCGTCCCGCCCAGGTAATTAGTTCCGCTGCCCCGTTTCCAGGCATAACCCAGTCCGGGGGCAGTTGGTGAAATTTACCTAGTGCTTGCCGCAGTTGACAATACTCCGGATCGGGGTAAGCCCGAAGAACCCGTACCCGATCGCGAAGAGCCGCGATCGCACTTTTGGGTGGTCCCAGAGGATTGATACTGGCTGAAAAATCCAGAATATCCGAGGGAGAGCAGCCGGCGATCGCGGCTGCCCAACGCAAGTTTCCCCCGTGAGACGGTCGGTTCAACGTCTGGTTTACTTAGGGGCGACCTTCTCTTTAAACAGTTTGCCCGCAGAAAATGCTGGCACTTTGGTGGCGGGAATGTTCATCTTTTCACCCGTCTTGGGATTGCGACCCTCACGAGCTTTGCGATCCCTCGACTCAAACGAGCCAAAACCGACTAAGGTCACTTTATCATCGCTCGAAACCGCTTCCATGATGGTTTCGAGGGCTGCGGTTAGCACCGCATCGGCTTGCTTCTTGGTCACGTCAGCTTTGTCAGCAACCTTGTCAACCAGTTCTCCTTTATTCATATGAAAACTCCTTTGTTGTTTTTGGGATTCATCTTTGCAGGTGGTTTCAGCAATAAGGGGCTGAAACTCCTATAGACTCATTGTTTCACTGACTTATTCTAAAGGCTGTCTGTCGAATATGGATCGATAGAAACGTTAATTTATCTAGATTTCGAGTTTTTTGGGGAATCCAACGGCTTTTTTTCTGGATTTTTTACCCGATCGTACCGATTAGGGGGACGCAGCCATGGAAGAATTGGGGAATTTTAGCGTTTGGTGAATTATCCAAATTAGAACACCATTTGCGCGCGTCCTGTCCCAATTTACAAAAACATTTGTCAGCTCTCCACGCCCTATCCACACAATTCACAATTCACAATTCGCTACGATCGCCCGATTCCTGAAAATATTTGTGTCAACAAATTGGATAGAAAATTAGGAGACAGTTGCAGCGAGGCAGAGGGGGTGGGTAAGGTTTCGTGAGTGGTGAATCGATCGCCCACCAATCTTTGACCGGTACTGATGGGATTGCCAGCTTCGTCGTTCTCGACGATCTCTTCAAAAACAGGTTCGATCGAAACCTGCATCACCTCGCTGTCGGAAATCGGCATTTCCAGGGTTTGGGGATTCAATCGATCGTCCGCACTGGCAACCCCAGAAAATGCCGAAACCTCGAAAGATTGCCCCCGGTTTCCGCTAGCCCTTCCGGGAGAGTCGATCGGATCTGCCGATCCGCCAAAAGAGAGACTTCCTGAAGTTCCCGAGACCGTAAGCTCTGCTCCAGAAAAGGAATTGGGAATCACCGGAGGCACGATCGTCCCATTAACGACGGTGGCGGCTGATGGGGGGTTAACGCCGCCGAAGCCGATAAACAAGCCCCCATTGCTGACAACGAAAGTATCGCCCAAACCGAATGAAAAGCTCATTGCATTTCTCCCAACGCAAGTTCGATAAACCGTTATAGCTAGGTTGAAGATAGCGCGGATACCTCCAGAGCGAGCTGGGGGAGCTTGGGAGGCTTCGGGAGCTTCGGAGGTAACGAGTGCGCTCCCATCTCCGCGTCACCGCGTCTTCGTGTTTCCGAATTCCGAATTCCGACTTCCGACTTCTCCCCTCAACCAGTATTTCGCATCCCGGCGGCAATCCCGTTCAACGTCAACAGCGCCCCCCGCAGCAATTCGCCTTTACTGTAGCGGGAGTGAATCACCCCTGGAGTCGAAATCACACCATGTTGGCGCAGGCGCTTGAGTAGGGCCACTTGCAACAAACCCAAGGGCACGATCGTGGCGTTGCGCAGTTGGACGGAGCGCTGGAGAGCCGGATCGCCATCTAAGAGACGTTGATTGCCCGTCAGCTTGAGAATCAGATCGCGGGTGAGATGGTACTCGCGAGAAATCTGCTCGAACAGGCGCTCGAATCGCTCGCGATCTTCGGGTTTCGAGAGTTCGCTCACGTAATGTTGTGCCACTTGCAAGTCCACTTTGGAAAGGGTCATTTCCACCTTAGACACGACCATTTTAAAGAAAGGCCATTTGAAGTAGAAGTAGCGCAGCAGTTGCAGGTGTTCTTCGGGAGCTTCTTGCAAAAACTCTTGAAGAGCGGTTCCCACGCCGTACCAGGCGGGGACGAGGAAGCGGGTTTGCGTCCAGCTAAACACCCAGGGAATCGCCCGCAGTCCGGCGAGATCTTTCTTTTTACCACCCCCTCGACGGGCCGGACGGGAGGAGATTTGCAGTTGGGAGATTTCGGCGATCGGGGTAACTTGGTGGAAGAAATCGATGAAATCTGGCTGCTCGTAAATCAAAGATCGATAGTGAACGCGCGATCGCGCTGCCAGCTCTTCCATAATCTCGTTCCAGGGTTCGATATCGTCGAATCCACCCCGGAGCAAACTCGACTTAATCACGGCGGAGGCAATGGTTTCGAGGTGGTAGAGCGTCAACTCCGGTAGGGAGTATTTCGAGGCGAGAACTTCTCCCTGTTCGGTGATTTTGATGCGTCCGTTGATGGTATGACCGGGTTGGGCTAAAATCGCTTCGTAAGCCGGGCCTCCACCCCGCCCGACGGAGCCACCGCGTCCGTGAAAAATCCGCAGTTGCACGCCGTAGGGATTGGCGATCGCTTGCAGGGATTTTTGGGCTTTGTGAATTTCCCAGTTACTGCTCAAAAATCCGGAGTCTTTGTTGCTGTCGGAATAGCCGAGCATCACCTCTTGCAGTGAAGGCTCGAAGGAGACCGGTCGATCGTGTCCCCCTGCCAGGAGCGATCGATACAAGGGTAGCTCGAACAGCTCCTGCATCACTGAGGGGGCGCGTTTGAGATCTTCGACAGTTTCAAACAAGGGAACCACTTGAATCGTCCCGATCCCCGTCGCTGGATCGTAGAGTCCCGCTTCTTTGGCCAGCAACAACACCTCTAACAGGTCGCTAACATCGTGGCTCATGCTGATGATATAGGTCTGGCACAGCTCCACGCCGAACTCTTGCTGGAGCAACCGGACGATACGGAAGGTTTCGATGGTTTCGCGAGCGGTTTCGGAGAAGGGTAACTCCGAAGGAATTAGGGGTCGTCGGGTTTGCAGTTCCGTGGCCAACCACACCACTTTCTGAGCTTCGGAGAGTTTGTTGTAGGGTTTGGGGAGAATCTCCAAATATTGGGCGATTTCGTTGAGGGTGTCGGAATGGCGCGTCGATTCTTGACGGATATCCAAGTGAGCGAGGTTAAAGCCGTAGATTTCCACCTGGCAGATGAGGGTTTCGAGGGCGCTGCAACGGATACCCGTCTCTTGCAGGGTGCGTTGAATCAGTTCTAATTCCGCCAAGAACTCCGCACCGGAGCGATAAATGGCCGAACTCTGGGGTTCGGGGATCTGCCGCCGCCAATTATCTTCTTGATACAATCGCCAGTTGCGATCGCGGGTATTTTCGAGCCGCTGTTGGATGTAGGCGAGTTTGAGGCGATAGGGTTCTTGGCGATAGCGGATGGCTTGTCGATCGTAGATTTCGGGCATCTGCAATCGATCCTGCTCGATGGATTCGAGCAGCTCGGGGAGGACATCGCTCCAGTGGAGGGACAAGCTCAAGAGTTGCGTTAAGTCTTCAACGGAGTCGATATATTTTTCTAAGACCAAGGAGCGTTGGTAACAGGAGGTTTGCCAGGTGACTTGGGGGGTCACCGATGGGTTGCCATCGCGATCGGACCCCACCCAAGAGCCGAATTTGCAGAAGTTATAGCTCGGAGGCGTTAGATTTGGGAATGTGGCTTGCAGGTTGCGGGTGATGCGTTGGTAGAGTTGAGGCAGGGCATCGAATAAGACTTCTTTGAAATAGTGAAGGGCATATTCGACTTCATCGAGGACGGCGGGTTTGAACTGGTGCAGTTCGTCGGTACGCCACCATAGGCGAATCTCTTCGGTGAGTTGTTCTTGGAGGGCTTCGGCTTCTAGGGAGGATGCCATACCCAAGGTTTTCAGTCTTTCTTCGACACGATCGAGCTGGCGCAAGATTCGGGCGATCCGCCGTTGTTTGGCGCGGATGGTTTGGCGGACGATTTCCGTGGGGTGGGCGGTAAACACCAATCGGATATCGAGGTTGTCGAGCAGTCTTTGGATCTGCTGGGG
>NZ_JADEXN010000363.1 GCF_015207075.1 Zarconia navalis LEGE 11467 | reverse complement strand
GAACGAGTTTTTCAAAGGGGTCAGTTTGAGGTAACTTGAGGAGAACTCCGCCAGACGGGGAACGTTTTAGATTTGAGATGGCACGATTTTTTGCCCTTTACCCCTTTTCTCAAGCCCCAGCTTTCTCACACCCCATTGGCCATTAGCAACCGAACTGGATATGACCCTTTCTCTGGCTCAAGATGCGATCTCCGTGCTCATCGATCTCGCCGAACGGGGAGAAATCGATCCCTGGAATGTGAAAGTTATTGAAGTCGTCGATCGCTATTTGGCCGAACTCAACCCCGTGCCGGAGGTAGGAACGAGTCCCTACTATGCAGATTTGTCGCGCTCGGGTCAAGCTTTTCTCTATGCCTCGATGCTAGTCTTGCTCAAAGCCGATAGTTTGCTGCAATCGACCTCCGAAAACGACGAACCGGGTCTTGAGGATGCCGAGGAATGGTTCGAGGAAGCCCGAGATGCGATTGCCACCTTGCCCCTGAAGCTCGAAGAACAGTTGCATCGCCGTGCGGTGGCACCTCCCCCCCGCAAACGCCGCGTCACCCTCCAGGAGATGATCGATCAGCTGCAAGTGATGGCAACAACGCTTGCCGAACCTCTGCGTCGTTCTCGCTCCCGTCGCGCTCTGCGGCAAGCCAAATCGAAAGCTGCTCGCGATATTACCCAACTCGCCCACCAAGAAAACCTAACGGAAATGGCGACGGAGTTGGAACAATTTTTGCGCGATCGGCGATCGGAGTTTTGCTCGGAGCGCGAGTGGTTGCCTTTTGAAGAACTGCTAGCAATGTGGACTCCCACGGTACCGCCCTCCCTCCATAAATCAGAAACGAGCGATCGAGTCGCACTTTTCTGGGCTTTGCTGTTACTTTCCTCCCAATCCAAAGTGGAATTAGAGCAAGAAGAGTTTTACCAAGATATCAACATTCGCCTCACCCTCGAAGACGATCGCACTTCAGCACAGGCAGGGTGAATGTGTAAAAAGGTAAAGAGTAAAGAGATAAAGAGTTGAAATTTTGTGAGATGATGACCCTCACCCACTTTTGCTTTTTCGCAAATATGCTCCCCCTCAAGGGTGCAGGTGCAGATCGTTGAAAGACAGCGTTCGATCGTCAACGCTAGAATCAACAGATGTAAGTTAGATTAACACTGGGAAGACTGTTTCCCAACAGAAAAGCGTGCCGAGGGTTGAATAGGTAAAACGTATGAAAGCCATGATTTTGGCGGCAGGGAAAGGAACCCGCGTCCGCCCGATTACATATACAATTCCCAAACCGATGATTCCGATCCTGCAAAAGCCAGTGATGGAATTTTTGGTGGAATTGCTGCGCCAGCATGGATTCGATCGAATTATGGTCAATGTCAGCCACTTGGCAGACGAGATCGAAAATTACTTCCGTGACGGTCAGCGATTTGGCGTTGAGATCGGTTATTCGTTTGAAGGTCGAATTTCCGATGGCGAACTGATAGGAGAAGCGCTCGGTTCGGCTGGTGGGATGAAGCGAATTCAAGACTTTTCGCCGTTTTTTGACGATACCTTTATCGTCTTATGCGGAGATGCCCTCATCGACCTGGACTTATCTGCTGCGGTGAAGTGGCACAAAGAGAAAGGCTCGATTGCCACGGTGATTATGAAATCGGTGCCCAAAGAAGAGGTTCCCAGCTATGGGGTCGTCGTCACCGACCAAAACGATCGCATTAAAGCTTTCCAAGAAAAACCCTCTGTGGAAGAGGCACTCAGTACTAATATCAATACAGGAATTTATATTTTCGAGCCGGAAGTCCTCGAATACGTCCCCTCCGGTCGCGAATACGATATCGGTGGCGATCTATTCCCCCAACTCGTAGAAATGGATGCACCGTTCTACGGTTTGACGATGGACTTCCAGTGGGTAGATATCGGTCGAGTTCCCGACTACTGGCGAGCGATTCGCAGTGTGCTTCTGGGGCAGGTCAAAAATGTCGCCGTTCCCGGCAAGGAAGTGGCTCCCAACGTCCATGCCGGTTTGAATGTGGCCGTGAACTGGGACAAAGTGGATATCCAAGGTCCGGTATATATCGGCGCGATGACTCGCATCGAAGATGGCGCGAAAATTATCGGTCCGGCGATGATCGGTCCCAACTGCTGTATTTGCGGGAATGCGACAGTGGATAACAGCGTCATTTTTGAGTATTCCCGTCTCGGACCTGGGGTGCGCTTAGTCGATAAGCTGGTGTTCGGGCGTTACTGCGTGGACAAAACGGGCAACACCATCGACGTACAAGCGGCTGCTCTCGACTGGTTGATCACCGATGCGCGTCAATCTCTGCCCATGGAACCCCCAACGGAACATCAAGCGATTCAAGATTTATTGGGTGCTCAGGAAAATTCACGAGTTTGAGTTGCGTTTTCTTCCGGTAGCTCTCTGGAGTGGGAGAGCACCCGAGGTTTTGCAATAGCTCTCAATCACCGACAATGCCATCGTAACGATTCTTGGCGACCGCCAAGGATCGTTTTTTGTCTGTTTGTTGCATGACTCGGACTTACGTAGATTCCGACTCGAACCACCATCTGTAGAGGCGCGCTGATATTGGGGTGGTTTCAACTTCAGGTCGTCGTCTGGACGTGACTTGGAAAGTTAGGCGATCGAGCGCCCAAAATGCTGGGCATTCCAGACAATTTTGTCACCGATTCTGCGATCTCCAAAACGTAGATACAGCAATCGTCTCATCAAGAACCGTTCGATTCGTGTCTGGAGTCTTTTGTCAATACCCCCATTACTGATGGCGAAAACCCGGAGTCGATCGATCTCTCCCAAACCCACGGCAGACAAGAGGGCAATCACGAGTCCTCACGGGCTTGATGGCGGTTATCCTGGCATACTCCTAACACAATTGCTCAAGTTGACAGCCAATTGGAGAGCGGGAAAACAGAACGATAAGGAAGAAGAATTTGAAATCAATTTTAAAAATATAGGAAGGTTAAAGTTTTGGAGAAAATCAATCAGTTTTATGAGTATTTTCTGATAAGAGATAGCAATTCAGTGATTCTACTTTATTTTATCTAATTATTTTTCAAGGACTCAGTATTTTTACAGGCATACTAAATCGCATTATTTTTGAATTCAGAGATATAAATATCTGAAAAGTACCATTTTAAAGTGCTTCGAGATAAATTCACAAATAAAAAGTATAAGACAGCTCGATCTCGAAAGACAATTTGTATTCTCGCGATTTTAGTTCGTATTATTTCGATCTAAAATTTTATCTTTACAAAAAATACGTAATTATACGAAGGTCTTTCGAGATTTATGCAAAGTAATGCGAAACAACCCCAAAAATCTTTAAACCATAGGGGTTAACATCACCGTGAAATTTCGTAAGTGGCGCTATAATACAAAAAATAATATGGCAGTTTCGTTACCGATACGTTAATTTTTTCCGGATAAGTGCATCTTTTAAGCGAACCTTTTAAGTGTATGCCTAACTCGACCTGGTGGCGCTTTACAGACGCATTGAGTCAGATGTGATTGGATTGACTCGATCGAACATCATCAATCATCAAAAAAAGCCCCTTGGGATGCTATTGGCTGCCATCTGAATCTCGACAGCAGAGATCGAAAAATAATACCCGAGGATATATTGTCACTGGGTCGTCCACACATAGTCACACCAATTGCAACATTTCCCAGACACAAATCTATGCAGGCAATCGATCCCGTACTTCGATCTAATTCAGATCCCGCACCCAATCAAGCTTGGAAAAAAGCCGTCGGACATACCGGCGTTGAGTTTGCACCCACCCCCCTAAAAGTTGTCTCCGGTCAAGTTCCTTCAGGTTTGCGAGGTTCTCTCTACCGCAACGGACCTGCTCGTTTAGAACGAGGAGGACGACGCGTGGGGCATTGGTTTGATGGTGACGGAGCCATGTTGGGCGTACATTTCAAAGATGATGGCGCAACGGGAGTCTATCGCTTCGTCCAAACTCAAAGTTACCTTGCAGACCAACGCGCTCGAACCCTCACCTGCGGCAGTTACGGTATGGTTCCGCCAAAACCCAAACTGCTATCGATGCTCAAACCCGTGCGCCAGCTTCTCAAGAACCCGGCAAGCGTTTCCGCTCTGGCACTCTCCGATCGCGTGCTGGCATTGTGGGATCAAGGACATCCCTACGTCCTCGATCCGCAAACCTTAGAAACCCGAGGCCAAGAAACCCTCGGAGAACTCCAAGAACATCAACCCTATGCCGCTCATTACAAGCGAGACTGGCAAACTGGCGAGATCTACAACTTCGGTCTGACCTATGGCATGAGTGCCACGCTCAATGTCTATCGCAGCAACCCGACGGGACGTATCGAGCAACAAACGGCGATCGATTTGGGTTGTTTGCCCATCGTTCACGACTTCATTATCGCCGGACGCTATCTGGTTTTCTTCATCTGTCCCGTGCGGCTCAATCCCATTCCCATCGTTACGCACCGCAAAAGTTTTAGCGATTGTCTCTCCTGGCAACCGGAGTTGGGGACTCAGATTTTAATACTCGATCGCGAAACGTTAAAGGTGGTGAGTCGCAGCCAAACCGATCCGTGGTATTTGTGGCATTTCGGTAATGGGTACGTGGATACCGATGGATCGATCGTTGGGGATATGGTGCGCTACGAAGACTTTAAAACAAACGACTATCTCAAAGAAGTTGGCTTGCTCGATATCAAAACCGCCGCACCGGGAACCCTATGGCAGTTCCGGATCGATCCCAAGTCGGCGAAAGTTATGGAAATGGTGGAAGTCCTGCCTTTGGGTGGAGAATTTCCGGTGGTTTCCCCTCATGAAGTTGGACAACACTCGCGGTATACGTATCTTTCCACCTTCAGACCGGGAGCCGATATTTCCCGAGACTTATGGGGGACGATCTCCCGATTCGACTATCGCACCGGGAAAGCCACCATCGTGGAGATGGGCAAAAACCATTATCCCACCGAGCCAATTTACGCTCCCGATGCCGAAAATCCCGATCGCGGTTGGATCTTGACGGTGGTGTTCGACGGAGATCGCAACAAAAGCGAAGTGTGGGTATTCGATGCCGAAAGACTCGATGGCGAACCCGCCTGCAAACTCGCGCTACCGGGAATTATCCCCATCGGCTATCACGGTACTTGGAAACCCGCCTAAGAGTGAGTTCGGTTAAATACCGATCGCTCGGACTCAGGCGATCGAAGTTCAAGAAAGGGGGACTCCATCAGATGGGAGACGGGAGCAAGATGTTTGCGAGCGACGCATCGATCGAACCTCGACAGACCATCATTCACCATTCACTCTCTTTTTTACCCCTTTCCCCTTTCGGACAGCATCTCGTTCGTCTGTTATGCCGAATTGAAGGATGATGGCGGTTGGCAATCGAGACTACTTGTCGCCGTAGTAGAATGCCACTTCTTTGTCTTTGAGGGGAACGAAATCGGCATCGAGTAACATTTGGTTTAGCTCGTCTTGCCCGAGATGCTTGGCTCCGATGCGGACGATTCGCGATCGCATCGTATTACTGACACCGCTGCGTTGCCGTTGACCTTCAAGCGCCATGACTCGTTTGTAGAGTTCGAGCTTAGCTTCGGGAATGGGACTACCATCGAGATCGAGTCCTTTTGCAATTGCGGCATCGACGGCATCGGCTCCTGTGGAAGCGGGGATTTGGGAAGACATGATAATGGTTTCAAATAGAACCTG
>NZ_JADEXN010000362.1 GCF_015207075.1 Zarconia navalis LEGE 11467 | reverse complement strand
TGCTCGGGGAGAGCGTCGAACGCAGCACGGGAAATCGAACGGCTGGTATCGTCTTCTCCAATTCGATCGCGATGCTGGCAAGCGCTTCTCTCATGGGACGTTTGGCGGTTTGGAACTTTACGACTGCGGGTCGTCAAATCCCTCAACTGCCAAGCGAAGAATTATCCGACGATCCCCAATCGGCGCTTCATTCTTCCCAAACCGGTACGATTGTTTTGGGTGATGGAGATCCAATGGAAGTGGAGCAATTTTGCCTGGTGCTGACGGAGGAATTTACCGTGGTGGCGGCACGAGGAATCGATCGGTCGGGGATGCCGGTTTTTCAGTTTTCTTTCGAGCCGGAGACGGTGGAAAAAGCTTGGGACTGTTTGCGGGGCCGTATCGTGCGAGCCGAACGCCCTAGTGCCCTCAAACAACTCGATCGTCTCGTCCGTCAGTTTGCGATCGTCCCCCCCCATTACAAAACCGTGACGCAGTTTGCTCGGCTGCTGCTAGAGCATCTACCTCTGCCCAATTCTCCCACCGCCGAGAGCCGGCTGCGACCGCTAGAGCTAACGTCATCAACGAGCGCTCGTCGATCGGATAAAGTCCGTTTTACCTCCCATTGCAACTCGATACCCTTTGCCGGGAAGGGAGAATCTACCTCAGCCCCATCCCCGGAATCGGATGCCACATCTGCGGATATCGAGCTATTGCAAGCGATCGCCCATGAAGTTCGCACGCCTTTAAGCACGATTCGCACATTGACGCGATTGTTGCTCAAACAGCAGGATTTAGCCCCTAAAGTGATGAAATGGATCGATGCCATCGATCGCGAGTGCAGCGAACAAATCGATCGCTTCGGACTAATTTTCAAAGCCGTCGAACTCGAAACCTGCCAAACTCGTCGCGATCCCTTTCACCTGACTCGTACTTGTCTCGATCGCGTTGTCAGCAATTGCATTCCCCGCTGGGAAAAACAAGCCAGCCGACGCGCCCTGAAACTGGATGTCAAACTTCCCGCAACCATGCCCCGAGTGGTGAGCGATCCGACGATGCTCGATCGAGTATTGACGGGAACCGTGGATAACTTTACCAGTAGCGTACCGGCAGGAAGCCACGTCACCGTGCAAATTGCCCTGGCTGGCGATCGACTCAAACTTCAGTTGAAAGCCGAGGGAAAATCGAAGGAGAGTTGCGATCGAACCCCCTCTCTCAAATCGATCGGCAAGCTATTGATGTTCCAACCGGAAACGGGGAATCTCAGCCTCAATCTTGCCGTGACAAAGAACTTGTTCCAGGCATTGGGAGGAAAGCTTATCGTCAGAAACCGTCCTCAGAATGGGGAAGAATTAACGATTTTTCTACCCCTAGAGTGAGGAGGGATGAATTCGGAAGCGCGGAATTCGGAGTTCGGAAGAATATTGAATTTGGAAAGAGTATGCCACTCGTGCCGATCGATGTTCTCCAATTTCTTGTAAAATCGCTTCGTATTCCGCCCAACTGACATTCGGAATCGCGATCGAACTTCCCGGCGCGAGTTCGATTTGGCTGACGGGTTTGAGAACGGGAATTGCAACAGTCATGACACGAATTGGCTTTCTGGCCAGAGGTAGGGAACGCTCGATGTTATCGAGTGTAACGCCGGCCCAATTGCTCGCGATCGCACTTGTTATAGTAGGGTATTCACGTAACCCCGCACGTCGAGTCCCATGAAATCCTTCTGGTCTAAATCCGGCTTGTACGGTCTCCTTGCCTTGCTAAGTGCGGCATCGATTCTTCTATTTAAAAATGCTGCCCGGACACAAGAAACCGTCACGATCAAAGTGTTGATGCAAGCTTTGGAAGCTGCCCAGTGGGAACCGTTAGTAGAAGAATTTGAAGCCCAAAATCCCGATATCGACTTAGAAATTGTCGAAGGGCCCAACGCCACTAACTTAGTAGAAGATTTGTATACCTCGTCGTTTCTCTTGGGCGATTCCCCCTACGATTTGGTGTATATGGATATCGTCTGGACGCCCAAGTTTGCCGCTGCGGGTTGGTTGGCGGATTTATCCGATCGCGTTTCCGATGAGTCTTTGGGGCAGTTTCTACCAGGGGATGTCAACGGCGGACGCTACAACGGCAATCTGTATCGAATTCCCTTCCGTTCCGATGCCGGAATGCTGTACTACCGCCAGGATTTACTCGCCCAGGCGGGATATCAACCCCCGCAAACCACCCAGGAGTTGATGGCAATTTCCCAGGATTTGCAAGATCGAGATGTGGTGGAATGGGGGTACGTCTGGCAAGGAAAACAATACGAGGGACTTGCGGCGATGTTCGTGGAAGTTCTCCACGGTTTCGGCGGTTTTTGGATCGATCCGGATACAAAAGAGGTAGGACTTGATGGGGAAGGGGCGATCGCTGGGGTCGAGTTTTTACGAGAGACGATCGATTCGGGAGTCTCTCCGGGTGGGGTGACGACGTACCAGGAAGAAGAAACCCGACGTTTTTTCCAAAATGGAACCACGTTATTTCTGAGAAATTGGCCTTATGTTTGGCGGTTTGCCAATGAGGACGGATCGCAAATTGCTGGAAAAGTAGCGATTAAACCCATGGTAGCCGCCCCTGGGGAAAGTAGCGGTGCAACCCAGGGGGGATGGGGTTTGGGGATGGTGAAAACCACCGAACATCCTGACGAAGCGTGGCGGGTTATCGAATTTATCACTAGCGAGGCGGCACAGAAACAATTTGTCCTGGCAACGGGATACGTTCCTTCGCGACGATCGCTATTTACCGACCCGCAAATTGTTGCCGAATACAGCCATTATCCCCAATTGCTGCAAGTTCAAGAAACGGCGGTGTTGCGCCCCCCGATCGCCCAATACGCTCAGGCTTCTGATATTTTACAACGCTATTTGAGCGCTGCCCTGACCGATCGTATTACTCCGGAGGAGGCGATGGAGGCGGCGGCAGATGAAACTCGCCGATTGTTAGGAACGAACTAAAACGCGAACGGGAAAAATTATGACGCAAGATACGATTCGGAACCGAGAACAAAAAACGGGCTGGCTTCTCGTCACGCCGGCATTAATCGTTCTCCTGCTCGTGTATGCCTACCCCATTTTGCGAGCATTTTGGTTGAGTTTTTTCGCCCAAAACTTAGGAACGCAATTACAACCAGAATTTGCTGGGTTGGCAAACTACGGACGGATGATGGGAGATAGTCGATTTTGGCAAAGTTTGTGGAATACAACGATTTTTACATTTGTTGCCCTCGCCTTTGAATTGACGTTGGGAATGGGGGTTGCCTTGGTTTTAAATCGGGCTTTTCGCGGACGCGGATTCGTCCGGACGATCGCCATTCTTCCCTGGGCGCTACCTACAGCAATTATGGCGCTTGCCTGGACTTGGATTTTTAACGACCAATACGGAATTTTAAACGATATTTTGTTGCGGCTAGGGTTAATTCAAGAAGGAATTAATTGGCTGGGAAATCCGACGCTGGCGATGATTGCTGTAATTACAGCCGATGTTTGGAAAACCACTTCGTTTGTCAGTATTTTACTCCTAGCGGGATTGCAATCGATTTCTGGAGACTTGTACGAAGCCCATGCAATTGAAGGGGCTACTCCCTGGCAGAGTTTCCGTCAGATTACCCTCCCGTTATTGATGCCACAAATTCTGATTGCAGCTCTATTTCGATTTGCCCAATCGTTTGGCGTATTTGATTTAGTACAGGTGATGACGGGGGGCGGGCCAGCGGGTTCGACGGAGATGGTTTCTCTGTACATTTACGCCACGGTACGGCGCTATTTAGACTTCGGCTACGGTGCGGCTTTAGTAGTGGTCACGTTTATTATTTTAGTAGCTGTGGTGGCGATCGCATTTTATCTATTGGGCAAAGTTCGAAAATCTGCTGGAGTCGAGCTTTAGATCGTTATTATCCATTCTTGTAAGAGATCTTAGACAACGGCATCTTTCTCTCTCAATAAAACTTGAAATCCGTCGTTATGTATCTCGTGGGAAATTCTAAATCCTGGCAGATATTTTAAGTTAATTTCTTTTCTAGAAAAAACATGACTCAAAACACTATTAATTCAAAAAGTCAAGACGATCGAGAAGAAAAGTTTTCGATTCGCAATTTAATTTTCCCCTTTTCCGTTGCCCTCGTCGTTCTTTTCAGCCTCGCCCCCATTCTCTGGCAATTTCTCACATCTGTTAAAACAAATGATGCGATCGTTGCTCTTCCTAATGTCTACTTTCCCAGCCCCAACCAACTCACCCTCAGCCACTATACCGAACTATTCGAGCGCCGTCCTTTCTTCAGCTATATGTTGAATAGTGCCTTCGTTTCCCTCACATCAACTATACTCTGTTTGACACTAGGTTCTCCTGCTGCCTATGCCTTAGCGCGACTGCGAATTAAAGGAGAAAACGTCATTCTCGCTATTGTGTTAGTGATTACCTTATTTCCCTATATTCTTCTCTTTCTCGGATTGCTAGAACTCGTTAAAGCTACCGGACTAGGCAATAACTTTTTAGCCCTCATTATTCCCTATACTGCCATTAATTTACCCCTGACAATTCTCGTCATGCGCAGCTTTTTTCAACAACTGCCCCGCGATTTAGAAGATTCGGCGCGAGTGGATGGGTACAACACCGTCCAAATGTTACAGAAAATCGTGTTGCCCATGACCCTTCCTGCCCTGGCGACCACGGGAATTCTCACTTTTATTTTTGCTTGGAACGAGTTTATCTTCGCCCTCACCTTCATTACTTTAGAAGATCTGAAAACCATCCCCGTTGCTGCGGCTCAAATTGGGGGTTCTTCGGTATTTGAAATTCCCTACGGCACGATCGCGGCAGCAACAGTTCTAGGCACGTTTCCCCTAGTTGTGTTGGTGCTATTCTTCCAGAAGAAAATCGTCCAAGGCTTGACGGCTGGGGCGGTGAAGGGGTGATCTGCCTACAGAAAAAGAAGAGCGAAGCATTCAGGCGAATTAAGATCGGTTGGCTTCAAAAGTAACTTGCCGAATGCTTTGCCCCTAACCATTCTGCGCTTGGGCGCTTCCGAATTCAAAATTACGGTGCTTGCCAGATACGATCGTGGTATTTCACCGGATCGGCGTAGGGATCGACGGGGGTATGGTGGTGATTGTGTCCGTCGTGATGGTGATGGTGGTCGTGACTGTGACCGTGACCTTCGGCTTTAAACGCCCGACGGAATTTGCACATCTCGCAGTTCATCTGCACTTGCCCCAGTTGCGTTTCAATCTCCCGATCGCGCACCACTTCCAAGACGGCCGGGGCGATGCCGATTTCCGGCAGACAGGTCATGTCAATCTCGGGGAACTGTGCCTGCTGTTCGTCGGTGATGCGGAAAATCTTCTTCATCAACACCCCGGTAAACAGGAAATAGGGGAGGACGATAATCCGTTTGGGTTCGTAGAGGCGGGCGCGGCGGAATCCTTCTTCCAGACGGGGATGGGTAATGCCGATGAAGCAGGTTTCCACGGTTTTGTAGCCGCTGCCTTCCCATAACATCCGCGCCATCTTGAATACGTCACCGTTGGCATCGGGATCGCTCGAACCTCGTCCCACAAACAAAAGTACCGTATCTTGCCGATCGATTTGTTGGGGATTGGCTGACGTAGAGTCGAGTTCGGCGAGGCGCTGCCGCCACAAATCCAACAGGTGGGGGGTAATGCCGAAATGCCGACCGTAGTGGAACTTGAGC
>NZ_JADEXN010000361.1 GCF_015207075.1 Zarconia navalis LEGE 11467 | reverse complement strand
CGCGGGAACTGGAACTGGTGCTGACGAGCAAAGATGGGGGCAAGCAAGTGGGACGGGTGGCAATGACGGGAGTGCCTCACCACGCCCTCGATCGTTATGCGGCGATGTTGGTAGAAAAGGGATTCGCCATTGCCGTGTGCGATCAGGTGGAAGATGCCGAGGATGCAAAATCTCAGCGGCGGATGGTCGATCGAGAAATTACCCGCGTGATTACCCCCGGAACGCTGATTGAAGAAGGAATGCTGCGGGCGAGTCAGAATAATTTCCTCGCGGCAGTGGTGTTGGCGAACAAGTATTGGGGATTGGCTCATGCGGACATTTCCACCGGGGATTTCTTCACCACCCAAGGAGAAGATTTCGCCCAACTGACTCAAGAGTTGATGCGGCTGCAACCCTCGGAAGTGTTAGTTCCGGTGAATGCCCCCAATCCCGCCAACATTCTCCGACCGGGGGAATCGTCCGATGAGTTACCGCCTCAGTTGCCGCCTCAGTTTTGCTACTCTTTGCGTACCGAGGACTCCTTTGAACTCGACGAAGCGCGGGGGCGACTTCTGCAACGATTTAAACTGCGATCGCTCGAAGGATTGGGGTGCGATCGCTTTCCCCTGGCAGTGCGGGCAGCCGGGGGTTTGCTCGCCTACCTCCAAGAAACTTTCGAGCAGGATGTCAAAGACAAACGAGAACCTACCATCCATCGATCGATTCCCCTACAACTCCTGCGAACCTACGCGATCGCCGATTACCTCGTACTCGACCACCAAAGTCGCACCAACCTCGAAATTACCCAAACCGTTCGAGATGGAACCCGCTACGGTTCTCTACTGTGGGCGTTAGATAAAACCAAAACCGCCATGGGTTCTCGCGCCCTGCGTCGGTGGATGCTCCAACCTCTCCTCAATCTCAACGGCATTCGCGCCCGCCACGATACCATTAGCGAATTGACAGAAAATACCGCCCTGCGCCAGGATATCCAGCAACTTCTACGCCAAATTTACGACCTGGAACGGCTGACGGGACGGTCGGGTTCTGGGACAGCCAACGCCCGCGATTTAGATGCCCTAGCCGATTCCCTTACCAAACTACCCGAACTGGCAAACCTCTGCGTTATGGGTCGTTCTCCTTACCTGCGGGCCCTGCAAACGGTATCCCCAGAACTCGAAGCCCTCGCCGATCGCATCCACGCCCATCTAATCGAATCGCCCCCCCTCTATTTAAAAGAAGGCAATCTGATTCGACCGGGCATTAACCCCCAACTCGACGGGATGCGGCAGCAAATTGAGGCCGACCGCCAGTGGCTGGCACGTTTGGAAGTCTCGGAACGAGAGCGCACGGGGGTTTCGACCCTCAAAGTCGGGTTTAATAAGACCTTCGGGTACTACATTAGTATTTCTCGATCGAAAAGCGATCTAGCCCCCGACAATTATATTCGCAAGCAAACTCTCACCAATGAGGAACGCTATATCACCCCAGACTTGAAAGAACGGGAAGCGCGAATTTTGACGGCGAAAGACGATCTGAATCGATTGGAATACGAGATTTTCGTCCAACTGCGAGAAGAGGTGGGGGAACTCGCGGCCGCCATTCGTCACGTTGCCAAAGCCGTGGCGGCTTTGGATGTGCTGTGCGGGTTGACTGAAGGGGCGATCGAACAGGGATACTGTCGCCCCAATATCGTTGAAACGCGGGAAATTGCCATCGAAGACGGACGGCATCCGGTGGTGGAAAAATCGCTACCACCGGGATTTTTCGTTCCCAATTCGACGGGGTTGGGCAGCCCGGACGTTTCGCCGGATTTGATTATTTTAACTGGGCCGAATGCCAGCGGCAAAAGCTGCTATTTGCGGCAAGTGGGACTGATTCAACTGATGGCGCAAATGGGCAGTTTCGTCCCGGCAACCTCGGCAACCTTGGGAATTTGCGATCGCATCTTTACCCGAGTCGGGGCGGTGGATGATATTGCCACGGGGCAATCGACATTTATGGTGGAGATGAACGAAACGGCAAATATTCTCAACCACGCGACTCCTCGATCGTTAGTTTTACTCGATGAAATCGGTCGAGGAACGGCAACCTTTGATGGATTATCGATCGCCTGGGCAGTGGCAGAATACTTGGCAACGGAGTTGGTGGCTCGAACAATTTTTGCCACCCATTATCACGAACTCAACGAACTCGAATCAATTTTAAATAATATTGCGAACTATCAAGTAACGGTGAAAGAATTACCCGATGAAATTATCTTTTTACACCAAGTTCGACCCGGAGGTGCAGACCGCTCTTATGGTATTGAAGCCGGACGATTGGCTGGTTTGCCCCCTTCAGTGATTAAACGAGCGCGACAGGTGATGGGGCAAATTGAAAAACACAGTAAAATTGCTTTAGGGTTACGGAAAAGTTCCCAAAAATCGGGTTCGGTTAAGGAAAAAAAGGGTAAAAAATATCAAGTGCGATCGGAATCCCCGATCGCACAATTAGATATCTTCGATACGAACTAAGTAATATCGGTTTGGGTTGAGGATCTTAGAGGATAAAGAATCCGCTGGAATAATGTATCGAACATCAGTACGGGTTAAGGGCTAAATTTTGAACGCTTTAACTGACACGATCTCGGTTCGAGACCTCCCTACACGAACAATATGAAAAAGGGAGTTCCCAGCAATGGCTGACTTATTCCCGCAATCCTGTAGCATCCCGTGGTCTGCCTGACTTATACTCAAGTCTTAAGTCGATACCCAGAGGTTTAAACCGTGAGTCCAATCGTTGCCGAATCCCAAGCCCTCGCTTTTGATGCCGCTCTTTTCGATACCCACGTCATGGGAACCTACGGTCGTTTTCCCATCGCTCTGGCAAAAGGTGACGGTTGTCGGGTGTGGGATACCGACGGTCGGGAATATCTCGATTTTGTCGCCGGGATTGCCACCTGTACCCTGGGACACGCTCATCCCCAGTTCGTTGAAGCTGTCAGCGAGCAAGTTCGGAAGTTGCACCACGTTTCTAACTTGTACTACATTCCCGAACAGGGAGAACTCGCCCAATGGCTGACGGAACATTCTTGCGCCGATCGGGTCTTTTTTTGCAACTCCGGTGCCGAAGCCAACGAAGGCGCGATCAAACTCGCCCGTAAATACGCCCACACCGTCCTGAATATTGCCGATCCGATTATTTTAACGGCCAATGCCAGTTTTCACGGACGCACCCTCGCCACGATTACCGCCACGGGTCAGCCGAAATACCAAAAGAATTTTAATCCCTTAGTCCCCGGTTTCGATTACGTCCCTTACAACGATTTAGCTGCAATAGAAGCCAAAATTGCCGAACACGATCGCAACGAGCGTCGGGTAGCGGCGATTATGCTCGAAGCATTACAGGGAGAAGGGGGGGTCAATCCCGGAGATGCTGCATATTTCCAGCGTATTCGCCAAATTTGCGACGAGAAGCAAATCTTACTGATTCTCGACGAAGTTCAAGTAGGGATGGGGCGAAGCGGCAAATACTGGGGCTACGAGAACCTCGGTATCGAACCGGATGTGTTTACCAGTGCTAAAGGCTTAGGAGGCGGCATCCCCATCGGCGCGCTGCTGTGCAAAGAATCCTGTAACGTGTTGAAGCCCGGAGATCATGCCAGTACTTTTGGGGGAAATCCCTTTGTCTGCGGCGTGGCGCTTTCCATCTGTCGGACTTTAGAAACTGAAAATCTACTGGAGAACGCACGGGAACGGGGAGAGCAGTTAAGAGGGGGTTTAGAGGCGATCGCAGCAGACTATCCCGAAACGATCGCCCAAGTGCGGGGTTGGGGTCTAATTAACGGTTTAGTGTTATCTGCCGATACCCCGCTGACTTCGATCGCGATCGTCAAAGCGGCAATGGAGGAAGGGTTGCTGCTCGTACCCGCCGGTCCGAAGGTCGTTCGGTTCGTGCCGCCTTTAATTGTCTCGGCAGCCGAGATCGATCGGGCAATTGCCGCAACCCGGCAAGCTTTAACCCGCTCGATGTCCTAGAAACACCGCCCGATCCTCCATTCCCGTCGGGAGCGGGAAACCTAAATTGCTTAAGTTTGAAGCAACGGGAATCGGTGCGGCAGTGCGCGCGTTTCGCAGATGGGGTCGAGTGCTTTTGGGCAAAGATGCAACCCCTTTGGGTGTTTTTGGAGCTTGAGATCTTTGAGTGCGAGTCATGCGATCGGGAGTTATCTGCACGTCGCTGACGAGATTGTGAGTAATTCGATCGATTCCCTCAGCTCCATCGAGATTTGCTCCTGCTAGGTTGACCCCACCCAACTTAGCACCGGTGAGGTCTGCATTTTGAAGGTTCGCACCTAAGAGATTGGCATCTTGCAGGTTGGCTCCTTTAAGATTTGCATCCCTCAAATCCGCTTTAACAAGTCGAGCATTTTGGAGGTTGGCATCGGCTAAATTGGCTTCAATGAGGGTTGAATCTCCCAAATTTGCGCCTCCCAAGTCGGCTCCGCTCAAATCAGCTCCGCTCAAGTCCACCCCGATCGCATTGGTTCCGTCCAAACGCGCTCCACTCAAATTGCCATAACTGAGTTGGGCGTTCACCAACGAGGCAAATCCCAAATCCGCACCGCAAAGATTCGCATGGGTTAGGTTCGCCTCAAACCACTGAGTTCCGCGAGCCTCAATGCCACTCAAATCTGCGTTGGTGAAACTTGCATTGACGAAGGTGGCAAAACTCAAATCCGCACCGCTAAAGTTAGCCCGATCCAGACGAGAGCAATTGAAGTTGGCAAAGAGCAGCTTTGCCCCACCCAAATTTGCTTCCGTCAGATCGAGCTTGGCTAAATACGCTTCCCCTAGATTGCCTCCAGGACATTGTTTCGTCTCTAACAACCGCTCGATGGGAGTTCGTCTAGCAATAGGATGTTTGATTCTGTCTCGAGCTGATAAACTTTGGTAGCTCTGGTCTTCAATCTTCATTTGGAATTTCTCCGCATCAGTAAATATCCAGTTTGCTCGAATGAATCGGTTTCCTTTTTCAACCGACTTTCGATATTTAAATCCCCTAATGTTCTGCCAGCTAAAACCGAAACCACTGGTCAGTTCTCTATCAGCCTCACACCTGATTCATCTGATTCCTTCGGTTTTGCCAATTGCTCCTATTGCAATTTAGAAATCAGAATCAATTTTTGCGCTTTTCTCACCCAAGCTCTGTTTCCGATCGTGTCTGGGTGCTGGTAAAAGTATGGCGTTTAGAGCAATAAGAAATATACAATCTGAATTTTACCTGTGCGATCGTGCGGAAACTTCCGTCTCGAATACATGAGTGTATTTGATTTAATTGCTCGACTCATATCCTATTGTGTGTCAATTTTTCCTAAAAGCGGGACAGGGGGAGATACCCCTCATTTAGAAAAAAGACTCCTACAGCATGAGATCCACACGATCTTAGAGCCGATCGAAATATTTGCGTTCGAGCTTAAGACTGCAAATATACGGAATATATCGCTCTACAGCTTCAGCTTTCTATGTATTGTCACGCACAAAGAATACACTGAGATTCTTTTCTGGGTTTGCACGCATAGTCAATTTAATATTTTCCAATTATCATTGGTATGAATATTATACATAAAATAAAAATGATTTTAAAAATTAAACTAAAAAATTATTATTAATTTCCTTTACTGTAAACGTTAAAAATATTTAAGTTTTTCGATCTCGGGGTTTTAGCTCAAGAAATTTTAAAGAT